>NZ_JASHAX010000003.1:0-252937 GCF_047464945.1 Streptococcus mitis
GTGGTCAATATGAAACGAATTATGACCTTAATAAATACAAAATAACCGAGGAATTCGCTCAAATTAACGAGAGATTCCTCGGTTTTCATTTCATTAAAAGTAAGAGACCTATTTTTTCAGTGGGCTCACCTTAGTGTGGTGGACTATTTGGTCAAACCTGTTGATAAGGTAGAGTTGGGAAATCTGCTGGAGAAGATTGCAGGTCAGCTCGGCGAGAGAGGAAAGAAAAGTCAGACCCTTAGTCAAGATTTAGATGAGGCTGGATTTGTTAGTTATCTAGGAGGTGAGGAGAATTGGTGGATAGGCCTATCCAAGGAAAAACAAGGATCTTTTACCATTCCCTACTATGTCTTGGGTCAAGACTGGCAGATTTTTATTTCTGATAAACCCCTAGATGGTTTAGTCGTTACTCTCTTTGAAGCTCCCTATCAAGAACACTTTGAACGCTGGAAGCTGAATGCTGAGAAAGCCCTCTTTTACGGTTCTGTAAATCTAAAACAGTCTGAGAGTCTCTTTGCCTATTACGAACCGATTTATAGGGTTATCATTCAGGGGAACCTCAATCAAATCGTGGAAGAGTTGAATCTTTTGGAGAAGGTGGTTCTTGAAAATACGCCGCGTGTTCCGATTACCAAACAGCTTTTTATCCAGTTTGTCATGGATGTTTTCCACTTGTTTGAACATCTCAAAGCTGATGATATGACGGAAATTGTCAAAACGATTCATGCTATTCAATCCTTCGATGAATTGGTTCCATATATCAAGGGAACTCTGACAAGATTCTTTGGACAATATCGTATGAATGAAAATGTGGTCAGTGTGCTGGAAGTCATTGGGCGTGATTATCAGAAAGAACTTTCTCTCAAGGATATTAGTAAGGATCTTTTTATCAATCCTGTCTATCTGGGGCAGTTGATTAAGCGAGAAACCAATTCGACCTTCGCAGAATTACTAAATAAACAACGCATTAAGGCTGCCCAGCAGCTCTTACTTTCAACTAGTGATAGTATCGAAGATATTTGTTATGCTGTTGGTTACAGTAACGTTGGATATTTCTATAAAGTGTTCCGAAAATTGTGCGGAAAGTCTCCCAAAGCCTACCGAAAACAGGTAGAAACGATACTATAAGATTTGTATTCCCTTACAAAAGGTGCTATAATATAAATAATAATATTAGGAGGTTCTATCATGAAAAAGAAACCGATTTATCTATGGGTCTTGCTAATCTTGTCTGCTCTTATTTCAGCTATGTCTCTGTTTGGAATGTTGAGTCCCTTGCCTAGCAAAGAAGTCCTTCGTGCTAAACAGTCACATGTTGCGGGACTTAGTGCCCAGCAATTAGAAGACAACATCAATTACACCTATAGAGTAGCAGAATCATCTCATTCTATTTTTAATATGGCCTTGATTGTGCTATCTGCTATTTTAGTTGTAGTAGCGATTATCTTCCTTATTCGTAAGAATTTGCAATATGCAAACTATACTTATGTCGGCTATGTTTTGCTAGCTATTATTGGTTCGATTTATGGCTATGTTAGTTTACAAGACGCTGTGCAGTTAGTTCACGATGAGACCATGCGTTTAGGGATAAGTGTTATTTCACAAGCCGTTAGCATTTTCTATATCGTCATCAATGTTCTCTTCCTAGCCCTTGTCTTTTACAAGATTTGGCGTCAACAGAAAGCCTTGGCAGAAGAAGAGGAAACAGAAGATCTTGCCTAAGTATTGACAAAAAATAACTATCAAGATACAATCTTGGTAGTTATTTTTCGATTATAGATAAAATCATGGAGGTACATATGAAGACAATTTCTTTAGTTTATATCAGTTTGAGTGGCAATACTGAGAGTTTTGTGACCCGCTTGAAAGACTATCTCTTGTCCCAGTACGAGGGAATTGAGGTTCAAAAGATTCATATCAAGGATTTGGTTAAGGACGGCCAAGATTTTTATGAAATGGAGCATCCCTATGTCGCTTTTTTGCCGACCTACCTGGAAGGTGGGAATGGCGTAGATAATGGAGATGTCGAGATTTTGACAACACCAGTGGGGGATTTTATCGCCTATGGTGACAATGCTAGTAAGTGTTTTGGCGTGGTTGGTTCAGGAAATCGTAATTTTAATAACCAATACTGTCTGACAGCCAAGCAATACAGTCAACGTTTTGGTTTCCCTGTCTTGGCTGATTTTGAAATGCGAGGTATGCTGGGAGATATCAAACATGTCGCAGCGATTATTGCGGATTTGTATGAGTTGGAAAAGGAAAATTAAAGTCAATATAAGAGGCGCTTGAGATTTTTCAACTGCTTTTTGAGTATAAACAGTCTTTGAGAACGTAAAAAAGCATAAGTCCAGGTCTTCAAAACCTTGTTCTTATGCTTTTTATCATAGAAATATTTACTGAATTTTCTCTTGAAATGAAACATTATCTTCATCTAGAGCTTGTTAGTTATCCTGCTTTTCCGATTGCGAGTGCGTAGATAAAGAAGATGGCGAAGCCAAAGAGGAAAATCAATCCTGCAATGGCAAGGTGTTTGAGCCAAGAAGGAAGATTTTTGTTTTCACGCGTTACCAAGGCGTAGTTCAAAAGAGCGAAGAATGGTGTTGTCAGGAAAGAACCAATCATAGCAAAGCGGAGCATGGTTGAAACCTGACCAGCGAAGAACTTGATAATGACGATACCGATGATAGCAGTGATGGTCATCCAGATGTTCAAAGATTTACGATTGTCTTCTTTTTGACTGATTAGCAGTCGGAGAGATTCCTGATTGACACGAGAGTAACCATCGATAACAGTGATAACTGTTCCAAAGATACATAGGAAGGCAATAAAAGTAATCAAGTAACGGGACCATTCTCCAAGAACAGAGGCATACATGCCCACGAATTGAGAGATGTATTTGGCTGAAGCAGCTTCAACTGCTTGCCCTGTAGGATACTGAATTAGTGCTCCCAGTGCTACAAAGAACACAGCTAGGATAGCTGTTCCAATGTAACCAACGTTAAAGTCAAATAGAGCGTCCTCTGTGTTAAAGTTGACGGTCTTTTTCTTTTCAGCAGACCAAAGTGAATTGATAGCTGAAATTTCAATAGGAGCCGGCATCCACCCTAAGAGGGAAACGATGAAAGGTAGAGCTGCCATTTGCCAAGGTGTCTTTTCGACAAAATCAGAGCTGTATTCTGGATGCTTGATCGCCGCGATGATAACTGCAAGAACAGTTGCAATGGTCAAAGCTGACATGATCCATTTTGCCATGCCATCTAAGAGTTTGTAGCCTCCAAAGAGTAGCATAGCCCAGATGATTGCAACGAGAATGAGGGACCATTGAGTGATGCTAAGACCGATCATTGGGAAGGCACTGGCGATGATAGCTGAGCACAGAATGGCGACACCAGCTGTGTTGACCATGGCCGAAAAGACATTGAGGATAAAGAAAATCCAGAGATAGAGTTTTCCTTTTTCGGCATAACCTTCAACCAAAGTCTTTCCAGTATCAGCGGTGTATTCAGCACCAAAACGGAAAAATGGATATTTAAAGACATTGGCTAAGATGACCAAGAGGAGTAGCGACCACCCATAAGAACCACCAGCTTGAGTGGAAGATACAATGTGAGAACCTCCAACAGCGGCAGAAGCCATTAGGATTCCAGGTCCCATTGCTTTTAGTTTACTTGTCCAGGTTGATTGATTTAACGAAATAGCTTGCGACATGATAAATACTCCTTTTTGAATTTTCAGAATAATCTGGATATGTAATCTATATTATACAAAAAACTTTGGGAAAATGCAAGAATATTTTGAAAAAAGATAGGAAATTACAGAAAATTTACAAAGAAGATCTGAAAATAACTGCTATGATAGTAAGGTGCAGCAGGATAAAAAAACCGAGAAGTTTCTTTCTCGGATTTGCTTATTATGAGGTTCTTACTTTTTATGATCCAAGAGTTGATTGATATGGTCCACCTTTTTAGCTTCTCTTTTATAAAGAATAGCCCAAATGATGAGGTAGACAATCGCAAACTCGATAATGAGTTGGAGATAGAAAATCCAGTGGAAGGGGAACCAACCTGCTAGGGTTGCTAATGGGATAAAGCCTACTAGCATGAGGAAGAAATGGGTCAGAGTTGCACGGAGCAAGCTCCAGTCACGGTTGAATAATCGTTTCCCAAAGTTGAAGAGAATACCGATGGCTGCCCAGATAAGTGTGCAGTAGAGCAAGATCAGGGCACCGTGAACCTGATGTTGAGCCATCGCTTGGCCGACGAGAGATTCAGGACTCAGTGGGGCATAGGTATTTGGGGCATAAATGAGTGAAAAGATGATAGAGAGGATGAGGCCGATAAGAACACCGGTAGCTGCATCGTGAAATACTTGTTTTTTCATAGTTCTAATTTCTCCTTGATGGTTTTTAGGTAACGGCGTGAAGAGTAGGTGAAACTTTCGTTTTTTAGAAAGATTTCTACCAGGCCGTTGGGCGTAAGCTTGAGATGAGAGATGGAGTTGATATTGATGATTTCTGATTGGGAAATTTGGATAAAATTGGTTGGCAGAATTTCAAGGACCTGATAGAGTCGCAAATCAATACTGTAGGTCTGATTCTCCGTTTCTGCTAGAACCTTGCGATTCTCGATATAGAAGCGCTGAATCTTACCAATCTCAACGAGATAGACTTGATTATCGATTTTCCCTTTGATTTTTTCTTTTCGGTCCAGATTTTCTGCAAATTCGATGACTTTCTGAACTTTTTCGGTTTCTTGAGGTGCTTGAACAATTATCTTTTCTTCCTCGTAAGTCTCGCTAATCTGTAGTTCTACTTTCATAAACGTCTCTCCTTGTTTTTCATACAAAATTGTGATCACTTCTTGTACACCTTTATTAAACACTATTTTACGACACCTGGCAAGGGACTTTGTCTATGTGGAGGGATTTGGTTCCTATGTGGTGCTTGCTTTTCTGTCCTATCTGAAATATGGTATAATAGCACTAATCAATTTCTAGGAAAATAGATACGGAAAGGGGCTGAAAGATGTCTCATATTATTGAATTGCCAGAAGTCTTAGCCAATCAAATCGCAGCTGGAGAGGTTATCGAGCGTCCAGCTAGCGTTGTTAAGGAGCTGGTAGAAAATGCCATTGACGCGGGTGCTAGTCAGATTATCATTGAGATTGAGGAAGCTGGTCTCAAGAAGATTCAAATCACAGATAATGGTCATGGAATTGCCCACGATGAGGTGGAATTGGCCCTTCGTCGCCATGCGACCAGTAAGATAAAAAATCAAGCAGACCTCTTTCGAATTCGCACGCTTGGTTTTCGTGGCGAAGCCCTACCTTCTATAGCGTCTGTTAGTGTCTTAACTCTGTTGACTGCGGTGGATGGAGCAAGTCATGGAACCAAGTTAGTCGCGCGTGGAGGAGAAGTTGAGGAAATCATCCCAGCGACTAGTCCTGTGGGGACCAAGGTTTGTGTGGAGGATCTCTTCTTCAACACGCCTGCCCGCCTCAAGTATATGAAGAGCCAGCAAGCGGAGCTGTCTCATATCATTGATATTGTCAACCGTCTAGGCTTGGCCCATTCTGAGATTTCTTTTAGTTTGATTAGTGATGGCAAGGAAATGACGCGGACAGCAGGGACTGGTCAACTGCGCCAAGCTATCGCAGGGATTTACGGTTTGGCGAGTGCCAAGAAGATGATTGAAATTGAGAATTCTGACCTAGATTTCGAAATTTCAGGCTTTGTGTCTTTGCCTGAGTTAACTCGGGCCAACCGCAACTATATCAGCCTCTTCATCAATGGCCGTTATATCAAGAACTTCTTGCTCAATCGTGCAATTCTTGACGGCTATGGTAGTAAGCTTATGGTAGGCCGTTTTCCACTGGCTGTCATTCACATCCATATTGACCCCTATCTAGCGGATGTCAATGTTCATCCAACCAAGCAAGAGGTGCGGATTTCTAAGGAAAAAGAACTGATGACCCTGGTTTCAGAAGCTATTGCAAATAGTCTCAAGGAACAAACCTTGATACCAGATGCCTTGGAAAATCTTGTCAAATCTACCGTGCGCAATCGTCAAAAGGTGGAGCAGACCATTCTCCCTCTCAAAGAAAATACTCTCTACTATGAGCAAACAGAGGCAAATAGATCTAGTCAAGCTGAGGTGGCTGATTATCAGGTAGAATTAACTGTGGAAGGGCAAGACTTGACTTTGTTTGCCAAGGAAACTTTGGACCAGCTGACTAAGCCAGTAAAACTGCATTTTGCAGAGAGAAAACCTGCTAACTACGATCAGCTAGATCACCCAGAGCTAGACCTTGCGAGTCTTGATAAGGCCTATAACAAGCTGGAGCGAGAAGAATCATCAAGCTTCCCAGAGTTGGAATTTTTCGGGCAAATGCATGGAACCTATCTCTTTGCCCAAGGGCGAGATGGGCTCTATATCATAGACCAGCACGCGGCTCAGGAACGGGTCAAGTACGAGGAGTACCGTGAAAGCATTGGCAATGTTGACCAGAGCCAGCAGCAACTCCTAGTGCCTTATATCTTTGAATTTCCAGCGGATGATGCCCTCCGTCTCAAGGAAAGAATGCCTCTCTTAGAGGAAGTGGGCGTCTTTCTAGCAGAGTACGGGGAAAATCAATTTATTCTACGTGAACATCCTATTTGGATGGCAGAAGAAGAGATTGAATCAGGCATCTATGAGATGTGCGACATGCTCCTTTTGACCAAGGAAGTTTCTATCAAGAAATACCGAGCAGAGCTGGCTATTATGATGTCCTGCAAGCGATCTATCAAGGCCAACCATCGTATTGACGATCATTCGGCTAGACAGCTGCTTTATCAGCTCTCTCAATGTGATAATCCCTACAACTGTCCCCACGGACGTCCTGTTTTGGTGCATTTTACCAAGTCGGATATGGAAAAGATGTTCCGACGTATTCAGGAAAATCACACTAGTCTTCGTGAATTGGGGAAATATTAAACTCAAAGGAAAACTATGTACGAATATTTAAAAGGAATCATTACCAAAATTACTGCTAAATACATTGTTCTTGAAACCAACGGTATCGGCTATATCTTGCATGTGGCCAATCCTTATGCCTACTCGGGACAGGTCAATCAAGAGGCTCAAATTTATGTGCATCAGGTCGTACGTGAGGACGCCCATCTACTTTATGGATTTCGCTCAGAAGACGAGAAAAAGCTCTTTCTCAGTCTGATTTCGGTATCTGGGATTGGTCCTGTATCAGCTCTGGCTATTATCGCGGCCGATGACAATGCTGGTTTGGTTCAAGCTATTGAAACCAAGAATATCACCTACTTGACCAAGTTCCCTAAAATTGGCAAGAAAACAGCCCAGCAGATGGTGCTGGACTTGGAAGGCAAGGTAGTAGTTGCAGGAGATGATCTTCCTGCCAAGGTCGCAGTGCAAGTAAGCGCTGAAAACCAAGAATTGGAAGAAGCTATGGAAGCCATGCTAGCTCTGGGCTACAAGGCAACTGAGCTCAAGAAAATCAAGAAATTCTTTGAAGGAACGACAGATACAGCTGAGAACTATATCAAGTCGGCCCTTAAAATGTTGGTCAAATAGGAGCAGAGCATGACAAAACGTTGTTCGTGGGTCAAGATGACCAATCCGCTCTACATCGCCTATCATGATGAGGAGTGGGGCCAGCCCCTCCATGATGATCAAGCATTGTTTGAGTTGTTGTGCATGGAAACCTATCAGGCAGGTCTGTCTTGGGAAACGGTGCTCAACAAACGCCAAGCTTTCCGAGAAGCCTTTCATGGCTATCAAATTCAAGCAGTCGCAGAGATGATCGATACCGAATTGGAAGCCTTGCTGGATAATCCAGCTATCATCCGAAATAGAGCCAAGATTTTTGCTACACGCGCTAATGCCCAAGCCTTTCTACGATTACAGGCAGAATATGGCTCTTTTGATGCCTATCTTTGGTCTTTTGTTGAGGGGAAAACTGTCGTTAACGATGTTCCTGATTATCGCCAAGCCCCAGCTAAAACACCTCTGTCTGAGGAGTTAGCCAAAGATCTCAAAAAAAGAGGTTTCAAGTTCACAGGCCCAGTCGCCGTCTTGTCTTTTCTACAGGCTGCAGGGCTAGTTGATGACCACGAGAATGGTTGTGAGTGGAAAAGCGGAAGTTAGTGTGTACAGGTAACTAGCATATCTGAGAATATAGAAAAAAGCTGAGAAATTTTTCCCAGCTTTTTATATATACTAGTATATTTGTTAGAGTGAAGTCAGAAAAGTGATTCCACCTAAAATAACACCAGCTGAATTTGGAATGATTAGTATCCAATCCTTCTTAGGTTCCTTTGTCCATCCATAAATAACCCAGATTAAGCAAGATATTGCAGCTGATAAAGGTTGAAATGGTTGAGCTTTATTTCCTTGTAAATTAGCGATAATTTGAGGTATGTAGGCAATAAATACTATAATTCCAATAAAGGCACCAATAGAACCTACGATTCGATTAATTTTTTGTTTTGTCATATACACCTCCTTCAAAAGGATACCATAGAAATTAGCGAAATGCAATAAATTCAGATACAAATTGTAACGAAAACCAATACAAAAGCACAAAAATAGAGAAACTATTTATTTTTTGTTATAGTCAAAGCGAATGATTTGCTCCTTTGCATCTACATAGGCGTGGACTCCGAAGGGGACAATTGCTCTTGGAGTTGCGTGGCCGACATTCAAATTATAGACAATCGGGATATTGCTATCAATGATATCCAATAGTGCCTCTTTATAGTCGTCATAGAAAGTTTCATCCATAGGTTTCCCGACCAAGAGTCCGCTGATGACCTCGAATATACCAGTGTCCTTTAAAGTCTGCAACATCTTTTTGAAGTCTTCCGGCTCAGGCTTTTCTTCACTTGTCTCTAGCAAGAGGATCTTTCCTTCCCAGTCTGACAAGTCAGGGAAAAGTTTGTATTTTTGGCAGAGCTCCGTGCTATCTGCGTATCGAGAGTTGTCAAAGATATCGTAGAGGGATTCGAGGCAACCACCGAGGATTTTTCCCTCAAACTGGGCATTTCCTTGTAACAAGTCAAAACCAGTATTTGTATGATTGATACGAGGTGTTCCTAGAGCCTTGGGACTGAAGTCGGTTCGTTCCTCATACCAAACGTGACTAGGGCGGATTTCTGAGATTCTTCCAGTCTCAATTAATTCTTTAAAGTAGTGAAAGCTATAGGGCAACATCTCCTTGTCCAATTCACAAATGTCTGCTAAAAAGGATTGCCCATAAAAAGTCTGGATTCCTAGTTTATGCAACATGAGATGGTTCATGGTTGTATCTGAGAAACCAAGAAAAATCTTTTGTTTGATAACTTTTTCTAGTTGGCCATTTTCAAAAAGGTAGGGCAACAAACGATAGGTGTCGTCTCCACCGATGGCACATAGGATCATGTCGATGCTATCATCAGAAAAGACTTGCATCAAATCCTCTGCACGGGCTTCAGGATGGTTCTTGATAAAGTCTAATCCTTTTAACGAATGGGGCAAAAAGATAGGATTGAGTCCCAGATCCTTGAGACGTTGGACCCCCAAGTCCACTTCATGTTTGACAAAGTCTTCCCCTATAATGCCACTAGACAAACTAACAATACCAATAGTAGAAACCATATCTCATCCTCCTAGAAATAGATTGAGCCTATTTTATCATAAAAGATGAGAGAAAACTATAGAGATTAGAGTCAGAAGTTCTATTGTATATCAAGAAAGCAAGAAAAAACAACCGCACCTGCAGTTGCTTTTATCATTCTTTTTAATAACGTGTTGGTCCTGCACTTGCGCTGCGGATGTTCAAGCGTTTCTTTAGATAGAAGCGAAGGGCTAGGAGGGCTGCTCCAATAATAGCTAGTGGCAATGGAGCCAGTACTGGGTTAAGGCTAGCTGGTAGGAAACTTGTTGCAAAGAAGACAAGCAACCAAAGGAACATAGAAGCTAGGATAACTAGTACAGATTTCCAGAAAGGTGGGCGTTGACTGCGGTCCATATCTGGTCCATAGTATTGGTAAACAAAGTAGTACATCAAGTAGAAGGCAAATCCACCAACCAGTCCAACTAATAGAAGAGTAACCAATCCATAGCCGAAAGCTTGATCTGCCGCAAAGAAGGTTGTGAGTGCGCTGACGAGGGCAAAGAGGCTAGTGATGAAAAGGGCTGAGTCCATAATCATGAGTTTTGGATCATCATTTTCTTTTGGATGCTCTTTTTCATATTGCTCCTTAACAGTGAAGCTATGAGCCCAGTGAGTTGGTGCACCATAGAGGGAACGAGCAGTCGTACCCTTGGCTTGCTCCTCAAGGATTTGGGGAATAACTTCCTCAAAAATAGCCTTGATTTCAGCATCTGTTTTTCCATCTTTGATGAATTGTTGGGTAGCGATGTGGACAAACTCTTGGTTTTTCTTAGTTAATTTTTGTAGATCAATCTGAGACATAGGAACTCCTCTTAGAACCATTTTTTATGGATGAGATAGAGAGTGAGCGAGACACTCATAGCAAAGGCGATAAAGACGATTAACCAGAAAGCATTTGGCTCACCGTTTAGGGGGATTTCATTATCCTTAAAGTTCATCCCGTAGGCAGAGAAGACCATGGTTGGGATGGACATAACGATGGTCACAAGGGCCAAGGTTTTCATGATGTTGTTCTGGTTGTTAGAAATGATAGAGGCAAAGGTCTCTGTCATAGAATGTAAGACGTTTCCATAAATGTCTGCCATCTCGATGGCCTGTTGGGTTTCAATCAGGGTATCTTCAAGCAGGTCTTCGTCCTCAAGGTACTTCTTGATATTGCTGGTTGAGCTGGTCAATTTCTTAATCACGCGCTCATTTGTTTTGAGGGAAGCCTTGAAATAGACGATAGTTTTTTCCAATTCCATGAGCTCAATCAATTCTTCATTACGAGTTGATTGATGCAGTTGACTTTCGATTTGCTCACTCTTACGGTCGATTGAACGAAGGGCTGTTAGGTAAAGTTCTGCATTGCGATAGAGAATCTGGAAGATAAAACGCGAACGCATGAAGGTATAAAAATTACGTAATCGACGGTTGATAAAGACATCGAGGACCGGTAATGGTTCCAAACAAGTAGTGATAATGGTTTCCTCGGTGATGATAATACCAAGCGGGATGGTTACGTAGTAGGTGCGGTTATTTCTTTCTTCTGTGACCGGCACGTCAACGATAATCAGGGTATACTCGTCTTCAATGGTAATACGAGACATTTCTTCCGCATCGAGCGGTGCTCGAAGGTCGGCAATATCGATATCGAAGGCGTTAGCGATTTCGAGTGATTCATTTTGAGTCGGATTAACGAGATTGATCCAAGTACCCGGTTCAAGCGTATCGATCTCTTTAAATTCAGTTGTTGTAGAGAGAAAAACTTGTTTCATATCCCTTATCCTTTCTCATTTTTCAGATTTTTTCACACCGTACTATTATACTACAAAATCGGCCTTTTGGGTAATAGAATCTCACTTTTTTTGGTATAATGGTAAGCAATAATGGACTAGAAAGAACAAAGATGCAAGATAAAATTGTCATTCATGGGGCGCGTGCCCATAATTTAAAAAATATTGATGTGGAGATTCCGCGAGACAAGCTGGTTGTAGTGACTGGTCTGTCAGGTTCAGGGAAATCCAGTCTGGCCTTTGATACCCTCTATGCGGAGGGACAACGTCGCTATGTGGAGAGTTTGTCAGCCTATGCTCGTCAGTTCTTGGGCAATATGGAGAAGCCTGATGTAGATGCCATTGATGGTCTCAGCCCAGCTATTTCCATCGATCAGAAAACGACTAGCAAAAACCCTCGCTCGACGGTGGGAACCACGACTGAAATCAATGACTATCTGCGTCTCCTCTACGCGCGTGTGGGGACGCCTTACTGTATCAACGGGCATGGGGCTATCAAGGCTTCTTCTGTGGAGCAGATCGTTGATAAGGTTTTGGAGTTACCTGAACGCCAGCGCTTGCAGATTTTGGCCCCTGTCATCCGCAAGAAAAAAGGACAGCACAAGAGCGTTATTGAAAAGATTCAGAAAGATGGGTATGTTCGTGTCCGTGTGGATGGGGAAGTCTATGATGTGACCGAAGTGCCAGAGTTGTCTAAGAGCAAGCAACACAATATTGATGTTGTGGTTGACCGTATTGTCATCAAGGAGGGTATTCGTAGTCGTCTCTTTGATTCCATTGAGGCTGCCCTTCGTATTGCAGAAGGTTATGTCATTATCGACACTATGGACGACTCTGAGTTGTTGTTCTCTGAGCATTATGCCTGTCCAGTTTGTGGATTTACTGTTCCAGAGTTAGAGCCACGTCTCTTCTCATTCAATGCTCCCTTTGGTTCTTGTAGTGAGTGTGACGGCTTGGGCATCAAACTGGAGGTGGATACTGATTTGGTAGTGCCAGATGCCAGCAAAAACTTACGTGAGGGAGCGCTGGCACCTTGGAATCCTATCTCATCCAACTACTATCCAAATATGCTAGAGCAGGCCATGACAGCCTTTGGAGTGGATATGGATAAGCCTTTTGAGGACTTGTCAGAAGAAGACAAGAACTTGATTCTCTACGGCTCAGATGGCAAGGAATTCCATTTCCACTATGAGAATGAATTTGGTGGTGTGCGCGATATTGACATTCCTTTTGAGGGAATTATCAATAATATCAAGCGTCGCTATCGCGAGACAAACAGCGACTACACGCGCACCCAAATGCGCCTCTACATGAATGAGCTGACCTGCGGAACCTGTCACGGCTATCGTCTCAATGACCAGGCCTTGTCTGTCCGTGTGGGTGGCGAGCAAGGGCCACATATCGGAGAAATCTCAGATCTGTCTATCGCAGACCACTTGGAGTTGGTGAGCCAGCTGACCTTATCTGAAAATGAAGCCATCATCGCTCGGCCTATTCTCAAGGAAATCAAGGATCGTTTGACCTTCCTTAATAACGTGGGTCTTAACTATCTAACCCTGTCACGTTCGGCAGGAACCCTTTCAGGTGGGGAAAGCCAGCGTATTCGCTTGGCAACCCAGATTGGTTCTAACCTATCAGGTGTCCTTTATATTCTAGACGAGCCGTCAATCGGTCTTCACCAGAGGGATAATGATCGTCTGATTGCCAGTCTCAAAAAGATGCGTGATTTGGGTAATACTCTCATAGTAGTAGAACATGACGAAGATACCATGCGTGAGGCTGATTATCTGATTGACGTTGGTCCTGGTGCGGGTGTTTTTGGTGGGGAGATTGTTGCGGCAGGAACCCCTAAACAGGTAGCTCGTAACAGTAAGTCTATCACAGGCCAGTACTTGTCAGGCAAACGTGCCATTCCAGTGCCAGAAGAGCGCCGTACCGGAAATGGTCGTTTTATCGAAGTGACAGGTGCGCGTGAGAACAATTTGCAAAATGTCACAGCTCGTTTCCCACTAGGAAAATTCATCGCAGTGACAGGGGTATCAGGTTCAGGGAAATCGACCTTAATTAACAGCATCCTCAAAAAAGCCATTGCCCAGAAGCTCAACCGCAATTCAGACAAACCTGGTAAGTTTAAAACGATTACAGGGATTGAGCATGTAGACCGCTTGATTGACATTGACCAGAGCCCAATCGGACGAACGCCGAGATCCAACCCTGCTACCTATACGGGAGTCTTTGACGATATACGTGACCTCTTTGCCCAGACAAATGAAGCCAAGATTCGAGGCTACAAGAAGGGGCGTTTCAGTTTCAACGTCAAGGGTGGTCGTTGTGAAGCCTGCTCAGGTGATGGGATTATCAAGATTGAGATGCACTTCTTGCCAGATGTTTACGTGGCTTGTGAAGTTTGCCACGGAACCCGCTACAACAGTGAAACCCTAGAAGTCCACTACAAGGAAAAAAATATCTCGCAGGTCTTGGATATGACCGTCAACGATGCGGTAGAATTCTTCCAACACATTCCCAAGATTCAACGCAAACTTCAGACCATCAAGGATGTGGGACTGGGATATGTAACGCTAGGGCAACCAGCTACCACCCTTTCTGGGGGAGAAGCCCAGCGTATGAAGCTGGCTAGTGAACTCCACAAACGATCGACAGGAAAATCTTTCTACATTCTGGATGAGCCGACGACAGGACTCCATACAGAGGATATCGCTCGCTTGCTCAAGGTTTTAGCTCGCTTTGTCGATGATGGCAATACAGTTCTTGTCATTGAGCACAATCTGGATGTTATCAAGACGGCAGACCATATTATTGACTTGGGACCTGAAGGTGGTGTAGGTGGTGGAACCATCATCGCAACAGGAACTCCAGAAGAAGTAGCTGCCAACGAAGCCAGCTACACAGGACATTATTTGAAAGGAAAGTTACATCATGAATAAACGCGTACAAGCATTTCTAGATAAAATGCAAGAAAAAGAACTAGATGGTATCATCATTAATAACCTTAAAAACGTCTATTACCTGACTGGTTTTTGGGGCTCAAACGGAACAGTCTTCATCAGCCGTGACCGTCAGGTCTTGGTGACAGACTCTCGCTATATCATTGCAGCTAAGCAAGAAACCAGTGGTTTTGAGATTGTGGCTGATCGTGATGAATTGGCTGTCATTGCAGGGATTGTTAAGGATATGGGCTTGTCTCGAATCGGTTTCGAAGATGAGATTTCAGTCTCTTATTATCATCGTATGCAGGCCGCCTTTGAAGGAATTGACTTGCTTCCACAAACTCAGTTTGTCGAAGGTCTTCGAATGATTAAGGATGAAGCGGAGATTGCAGCTATTCGCAAGGCTTGTTCTATCTCAGACCAAGCTTTCCGCGACGTGCTTGACTTTATTAAGCCAGGAAAGACTGAGATTGAGATTGCCAACTTCCTTGACTTCCGCATGCGTGAGTTGGGAGCATCTGGCTTATCTTTTGACACCATTCTAGCTAGCGGTATCAACTCTTCCAAACCCCATGCCCATCCTATGCACAAACCAGTGGAGCTAGGAGAAGCCATTACAATGGACTTCGGTTGCCTTTATGACCACTATGTCAGTGATATGACACGGACTATCTATCTAGGGCATGTCAGCGACGAGCAAGCAGAGATTTACAATACAGTTCTAAAAGCTAACCAAGCCTTGATTGATCAGGCTAAGGCAGGATTAGGTTTCCGTGACTTTGACAAAATCCCTCGTGATATTATCATCGAGGCAGGCTATGGCGACTACTTTACCCACGGTATTGGACACGGTATTGGACTGGATATCCATGAAGAGCCTTACTTTAGCCAGACTTCTACAGAAACTATTAAGGCGGGTATGGCCTTGACCGATGAACCAGGTATCTATATCGAAGGCAAATATGGCGTTCGTATCGAGGATGATATCCTGATTACAGAGACAGGTTGTGAATTGTTGACCTTAGCTCCAAAAGAGTTGATAGTTATTTAAGAGTTAAACAACTCAAATGATTGACTTTTAAATTTTAAAGGTTTATACTGAAAAATGAAAACGGTAGGTGAGGCTACCATAGGGATACGGATGACTACCGCAAAGCAGTGGAGACACTACTCGTTGGTCAACAGTCCTGGTCGCGAAGGCCAAGACTAAGCTCATTACATTGCCCTATGGAGTTAAAGCTTGAACGAAAAACAGATAATTAGTTTTTTAATCCTGCCATTTTATGGTGGGATTTTCTACTGTTTAAATCAAAGAAAGGAGATAGACGATGCAAATTGACGATCATCCGGAACCGCACATACACAGCCAATCGCTGATTTGTGTCGTTCTGCCCTTATAAAGTGATTGGTCTCTGTGTATGAAACACATCATTCATACAGATAGGAGAAACCAATGAAAACTACAAAAGAAAGATTAGCAACAGCTATTCAGACATCTTTAAACGAAACTCTATCTTTTTATAAGACAAGTCTAACAGGCTTGACTGAGGAGCAGGTGGAGAAAAATCGTGACCTATATGGCGAAAATACCATCACAAAGGGTCAAGAAGACAGTATCCTCAAAAAGATTTACGAATCCATTATCAATCCTTTTACAATCATCTTACTGGTCATCGCCGTGATTTCCTTGGTGACCAATGTCTGGTTGGCAAAACCAGGTCAAGAGGATCCGACGACTTCTATTATCATCGTTGTCCTAGTCCTCATTTCTGGTGGCATACGCTTTGTCCAAGAACTACGTAGCGATAAGGCTGCGACCAATCTATCAAAAATGATTGTCAACACAGCGACTGTCATTCGTCAAGGAGAAATTCAAGAAGTACCTATCGATGATTTGGTAGTGGGTGACGTGGTTAAATTAAGCGCTGGAGACATGATTCCAGCAGATCTTCTTTTATTTGAGTCGCGTGATTTCTTTGTACAACAGTCTGGCTTGACAGGTGAAAGTGAATCGGTTGAAAAATTGGCCTTGACCAAGGCAACAGTTCAACAATCTGATAGTCTGCTAGAAGCAGAAGCGCTCGCCTTTATGGGAACCAATGTCTTATCTGGTAGTGCCAAGGCCGTGGTTTTAGCAGTTGGTGATGATACCATGATGGGGGCCATTGAGCAGACTTTGAACACCTATGATGAGCCTACTTCGTTTGAACGGGAGATGAATAGTATTTCGTGGCTCTTGATTCGTTTGATGATGGTCATGGTGCCCATCGTTTTCTTGTCCAATGGTTTAACAGATGGTGACTGGCTGGAAGCTGGCGTATTTGCTTTGAGTGTTGGTGTTGGATTGACACCTGAGATGCTTCCTATGATTATCACGGCCAGTCTAGCAAAAGGCTCCATCATTATGGCCAAGGAAAAAGTGGTTATCAAGAAACTCAATGCCATACAGGACTTAGGGGCGATTGATATTTTGTGTACAGATAAGACAGGAACTCTAACCCAAGACGAAATTGTCCTTGAATATCCCTTGGACATCCACGGACGCTTGGATTTGACCGTCTTGAGACGAGCTTATCTCAATTCTTATTTTCAAACGGGCTTGAAAAATTTGATGGACAGAGCCATCATCAAACGGACTGAAAAGGAAGCCAAAGAACACACCCTCTTACAAAATCTGGCTCAAACTTTTCAAAAAATAGATGAGCTTCCCTTTGATTTTGAACGTAGACGGATGAGTGTTATCGTTAAGGATGAACACGAAGTTGTTAGTTTGGTAACCAAGGGTGCCCTAGAGGAAATGTTGACGATTTCCAGTTATGCGGAATACCAAGGAGTGATTACTCCTTTGACAGATGGTATTAGAGAAGAAATTTTAACAGAAGTCAGACAACTAAATCAACAAGGTTTGCGTGTCTTGGGAGTGGCCTATAAGTCAGGTTTGAGGGAAGACCATGCCTATACAGTTGATGATGAAGGGGATATGATTCTAACTGGTTATTTAGCCTTCCTAGATCCTCCTAAACCATCTGCAGCACCAGCAATTAAGGCTCTGTTAGAACATGGAGTTCAAACAAAGATTTTGACGGGAGACAACGAAAAAGTTACTCAAGCAGTCTGTGAAAAGGTTGGTTTGGATATCAATCAGATGCTGTTAGGATCTGAAATTGACCAGATGAGTGATCAAGAATTGGCCCAAGCCGTAGAGGAGGTAACCGTCTTCGCCAAACTTTCACCTGACCAAAAAGCAAGGATTATTTTGCAATTTAAGGCTAATGGTCATGCTGTAGGCTATATGGGAGATGGGATCAATGATGCTCCTTCTATGAAAGTTGCAGATGTGGGAATTTCTGTTGATACAGCAGTAGATATTGCCAAAGAAACAGCTGATGTTATCCTACTTGATAAGGATCTCATGGTGCTGGAAAAAGGACTTGTTGAAGGGCGTAAGGTCTATGCCAATATGACTAAATATATCAAAATGACAGTGAGTTCTAATTTTGGAAATATCTTATCCCTATTGGTCTCTGGAATCTTTTTGCCATTTTTACCAATGGCACCAGTCCATTTGATTATCTTAAATCTAGTCTATGATTTGTCTTGTATTGCCTTGCCTTTTGACAAGGTGGATAAAGATTTTTTGAGAAATCCGCATACCTGGGAAGCTAAGTCCATCACACGTTTCATGGTTTGGATGGGGCCTATCTCTTCTGCCTTTGATATTTTGACCTTTATTTTGCTCTATTTTATCATTGTACCCATGACAACAGGTCAAGCCTATGTCCATGGAGCGGAGTCTGCCGTAGGATTTATTGTCTTGTTTCAGACAGGTTGGTTTATCGAGTCCATGTGGTCACAGACCATGGTTATACATATGCTGCGTTCAGCCAAAATTCCCTTTTTACAAAGTCGTCCAGCTTGGCTAGTCCTTGTGACAACCTTATTGGCTGCAGCCTTTGTGACCTTCCTTCCCTACAGTCCACTCGCAATCCTACTTCATCTAACTCCTTTAAAACCGATTTATTTCATCTTTTTACTTTTCATCATTATTTTGTATATGATTAGCGTGACAATTGTGAAAAAAATTTATATCAAGAAATATAACGAATGGCTGTAAATTTCATTTTGTCAAGAAAAAAGTACGAAAATGACGAAAAAAGTCAAAAAAATTTAAAAATAGGTCGCAAGTCGGATGTTTTTTATGGTATAATAGACTAAACTGATAGTAACATGTAGCGAAAGGGGTAGGTACATGATTAAAATTTATACAGTCTCAAGTTGTACTAGCTGTAAAAAAGCAAAAACCTGGCTCAATGCCCACCAGTTAAGTTATAAAGAACAAAACCTTGGTAAAGAAGGAATTACGAGGGAAGAATTACTGGATATTCTGACAAAAACAGATAACGGAATAGCCAGTATCGTTTCGTCTAAAAATCGCTATGCCAAAGCCCTTGGAGTGGATATTGAAGATTTGAGTGTCAACGAAGTCCTCAATCTGATTATGGAAACACCGAGAATTTTAAAGAGCCCAATTCTTGTGGATGAAAAACGCCTGCAAGTTGGCTACAAGGAAGACGATATTCGTGCCTTCCTACCACGCTCTGTCCGTAATGTAGAAAATGCAGAAGCACGTTTACGTGCAGCTCTATAAACATCAAGACTGGGAGCAACTCCCAGTCTTATTTTAATTTCAAAAAGAAAGAAGAAAGAAATGAAAAAAATAGTTCTTGTTAGTCTAGCTTTCCTTTTTATCCTGGTTGGTTGCGGACAGAAAAAAGAAACTGGACCAGCTACAAAAACAGAAAAGGATACGCTTCAGTCGGCATTGCCAGTTATTGAAAATGCTGAGAAGAATACAGTTGTAACCAAGACTTTGGTTTTGCCAAAGTCAGATGATGGTAGCCAGCAAACCCAAACCATTACTTATAAAGACAAGACTTTTTTGAATCTAACCATTCAACAAAAGCGTCCAGTCTCTGATGAGTTGAAGAACTATATTGACCAACATGGTGTGGAAGAAACTCAAAAAGCTCTCCTTGAGGCAGAGGAGAAGGATGAGGCCATCATAGAAGCTCGTAAATTAGCAGGATTTAAGCTTGAAACTAAACTATTGAGTGCAGCAGAACTTCAAACAACGACTAGTTTTGATTTTCAAGTTTTGGATGTCAAGAAGGCTTCTCAGTTAGAATATTTGAAGAATATTGGCTTGGAAAATCTTTTGAAAAATGAACCAAGCAAATATATTTCAGACAGATTGGCAAATGGTGCTACAGAACAGTAGAAAATCCAAATAAATAGACTGCCTGAATTGTAGAACGTAAGGAATTATGCTATAATGGTACTATTCTAAGGAAAGAGGGTGTTAGAATGGGATTTACTGAAGAAACAGTACGTTTTAAATTGGACGATTCCAATAAAAAAGAAATTAGCGAAACTCTGACTGATGTTTATGCTTCGTTGAACGATAAGGGCTACAACCCAATCAACCAAATCGTAGGTTACGTATTGAGTGGAGACCCTGCCTACGTTCCTCGTTATAATAATGCACGAAATCAAATCCGTAAGTATGAGCGTGATGAAATCGTTGAGGAATTGGTCCGCTACTACCTTAAAGGACAAGGAGTCGATCTATAACCTATGAGAATTATGGGATTGGACGTCGGTTCAAAAACGGTAGGGGTGGCCATTAGCGATCCACTCGGTTTTACAGCTCAAGGGCTTGAAATCATCCAAATCAATGAGGAGCAAGGCCAATTTGGTTTTGATCGCGTTAAGGAGTTGGTTGATACTTACAAGGTGGAACGATTTGTAGTGGGCTTGCCTAAAAATATGAACAATACAAGCGGACCGCGCGTGGAAGCTAGTCAAGCATACGGAGCAAAGCTAGAAGAGCTTTTTGGTTTACCAGCAGACTATCAAGATGAACGCTTGACAACAGTGGCTGCTGAGCGCATGTTGATTGAACAAGCAGATATCAGTCGCAATAAGCGCAAGAAAGTCATTGATAAGTTAGCAGCTCAGCTGATTTTACAAAATTATTTAGATAGAAAATTTTAATATAAAGGAGAGGCTATGTCACACGATCATAACCACGACCACGAAGAACGTGAACTAATCACACTAGTAGATGAGCAAGGAAATGAAACCTTGTTTGAAATCCTTTTGACGATTGACGGAAAAGAAGAATTTGGTAAAAACTATGTTCTTCTAGTACCAGTTAATGCAGAAGAAGACGAAGACGGACAAGTTGAAATCCAAGCTTACTCATTCATCGAAAACGAAGATGGAACAGAAGGCGAATTGCAACCAATCCCAGAAGACTCAGAAGACGAATGGAACATGATTGAAGAAGTCTTCAATAGTTTTATGGAGGAGTAAAAATATCCGGCGGATATTTTTAGCCCAGCTCTTTGAAATAAAAAAGAGCTGGTAAGTCCAGGGAACGTTTTTAGCCTGACGCTAAAAATAAAGACCATAAGTAAGTCTGGGAGACTGTATCACCCCAACTCCTAGAAATTGGAAGAGTTGGAACATCCAGTGGATGTTTTTAGCCCAAGTTAATATTCATAGTTGCTAGTGATTAGCTAACCAGGTAAGAGGTCGGGACGAAAATCCTGACCTCATTTTTTGTTATCTACGGAATTTTGTTAGATAATTGATTAGATTTTTGTCAAGGAGATGTGTATGTTTGAAATAGAAGAATGGCTCCATAGTCGGATTGGTTTGAATTTTCGATCAGGTTTGGGCCGAATACAGCAAGCGGTGGATTTGTTAGGAAATCCTGAGCGGTCTTACCCTATTATCCACGTAACAGGGACTAATGGGAAAGGATCTACCATTGCTTTTATGAGGGAGTTATTTATGGGGCATGGTAAAAAGGTCGCGACCTTTACCTCTCCTCATATCGTATCCATCAATGATCGAATCTGCATTAATGGGCGACCTATAGCAGACACAGACTTCATCCGTTTGGCTGAGCAGGTCAAGGAGATG
Organism: Streptococcus mitis; assembly: GCF_047464945.1. GTDB lineage: Bacteria > Bacillota > Bacilli > Lactobacillales > Streptococcaceae > Streptococcus > Streptococcus mitis_EA. Next base: position 21,379 of record NZ_JASHAX010000003.1, read on the forward strand.
GAGAAAACGCTTCTGCAAACCCATGACCAGTTGTCCTTTTTTGAATTGCTGACCTTGATTGCTTTTCTTTATTTTAGAGAGCAAGAGGTGGATTTGGTTCTACTAGAAGTGGGAATTGGTGGCTTACTAGACACGACCAATGTGGTCACTGGAGAGCTTGCTGTCATCACCTCCATCGGGCTTGATCATCAGGAGACTCTGGGTGACAGTATAGCAGCCATTGCAGAGCAGAAATCTGGTATTTTTAAGGCTGGTAAAAAGGCAGTGATTGCTAAGTTGCCTCCAGAAGCTAGGCTTGTATGTCAGAAAAAAGCCGAATCTTTAGCTGTTGCCCTTTATCAGGCAGGTCAGGATTTTTCAATGCTGAATAGTGATTTTTCAAGTTCTTTGGGAACTTTTTCGCAGTTGAAAATAGGATTGGAAGGAGCTTATCAGCAGGAAAATGTGGCCTTGGCGCTACAAACGTTTCTTCTCTTTATGAGAGAAGGAAAGGAAGCTGTTGATGAGCAGGTTGTAAGACAGGCTTTGGAGAAGACCCATTGGGCTGGGCGTTTGGAGCGTATTCGTCCGCAGATTTACTTGGACGGTGCTCATAACCTCCCTGCCTTGACTCGCTTGGTTGAATTTATTAAAGAAAAAGAGCAGGAAGGACATCGTCCTCAAATCCTATTTGGAGCCTTGAAACGGAAGGATTATCAAGGGATGTTGGCTTATATGACTGAAAAATTGCCTCAGGTGGAACTCAAGGTGACCGGCTTTGACTATCAAGGGTCTTTAGATGAGACAGATGTAACAGGTTACCATGTAATTCCCTCTTACCGAGAATTTATCAGCAGTTTTGAAGAAAGAGCCGATACCAAGGACTTGTTATTCATTACAGGGTCTCTCTATTTTATCTCAGAAGTACGGAGCCACATACTGGGGCATGAGCAGATAAATTGACCTCTCTAGCAAGTCTTAGTCTCTTAGTAGCTTGTTCACAAAGAGCTCAACAGGTTCAACAGCCAGCAGCTCAACCGCAAACACAACAAACTCAGCAATCACAATCTGCTGCTTCATCTTCCACAGAAAATACAAACCGGGCAACGACAAGTTCTTCACAAAATGCGCCCGAGGCTCAACCAACTAATATTGATGGGACTTATACCGGTCAGGACTAAGGAGACCGTATCACTTTAGTGGTAACTGGAACAACTGGTACCTAGACACAGGTTGAAACTGACGGGGAACAAGAAATCAAGCAGGTCAGCTTCGATGCAGTCAATCAACGCATGATTATTGGGGATGATGTCAAGATTTATGCAATCAATGGCAGTCAGATGATTATTGATGATATGGATAGAGAAGCGTTTGATCGTATCGTTTTATCAAAATAGACTAGAAGGAGACTGGATTTGTCGGTCTCTTTTACTTTTACTTAGAAAATGATGATAAATACTTGCCTTCTATCGAATACCTGCGCTATACTAGTATCAATTACCTGTTTTATCATTCAAAATATCAAGGAGGGGATATGAAATATAGGAAATTTCAATTATTGATGTCCAAGTATGGCTTTAGTCTTTCGATTATGCTGCTTGAACTGTGTCTTATTTTTGGTCTCTTTCTTTATTTAGGGCGGATGGCCCCTATTCTATGGGTTATTCTCTTAATCTTTATGAGTATGGCGACTATCGTAGCGATTGTCAATCGTTCTATGGCGCCTGAAAGCAAGGTAATGTGGTTAGTGGTAACTTTTGTTCCTATCATTGGCCCTTTGCTCTATCTGATGTTTGGTGAAAGGCGATTGTCCAAAAAAGAAATCAAGCAGTTGGATAAACTTGGTTCCATGCATTTTCGGGAGGATAACAGTAAAGCTCTCCGCCAGAAATTGAAGGAAGAGGATAAGGCGGCTTATGGAGTTATCAAATCTTTGTTAAGTATGGATAGCAACGCCGATGTCTATGATCGAACAGACTCACAATTCTTTTCTTCGGGTGAAAGCATGTGGCAACATATGTTGGAAGACCTCAAGAAAGCTGAAAAGTTTATCTTTCTAGAGTACTATATTGTTGAAGAAGGTCTGATGTGGAATAGCATACTAGACATACTAGAGCAAAAGGCAGCTCAGGGAGTAGAGATCAAGATGCTCTATGATGATATCGGCTGTATGGCGACTTTACCTGGCGACTACACTATTCAGCTTCGTAGTCGAGGAATTGAAGCCCATAAGTTTAACAAGGTGATTCCTCGTTTGACGGTGGCTTACAACAATCGGGACCATCGTAAAATCCTTGTCATAGATGGTCAGGTAGCCTATACAGGAGGCATTAACTTAGCCGATGAATACATCAATCATGTAGAACGCTTTGGCTATTGGAAGGACAGTGGGATTCGCTTAGATGGTCCTGGTGTCAAGGCTCTCACCCGTCTCTTTTTGATGACTTGGTACATCAATCGTGGAGAAATCAGCGATTTTGACCAGTATCACTTGGAAAATCAACCTCGTTCTAGCCAAGGGCTCTGCATTCCTTACGGTAGTGGACCCAAGCCCATCTTCCGTACTCAGGTAGGGAAAAAAGTCTATCAAAGTTTGATTAATCAGGCTACTGATTCAGTCTATATCACAACGCCCTATTTGATTATTGACTATGACTTGACAGAGAGTATTAAAAACGCGGCCATGAGGGGTGTTGATGTCCGTATCGTGACCCCTTTCATTCCAGATAAGAAATTAATCCAACTCATTACAAGAGGGGCTTATCCAGATTTGTTGTCAGCAGGAGTAAGGATTTTTGAGTATAGTCCAGGCTTCATACATAGTAAACAAATCTTAGTGGATAAGGACTTTGCTGCAGTTGGGACCATTAACTTAGATTATAGAAGTTTGCTTCACCACTATGAAAATGCAGTCTTGCTATATAAAACAGAATCAATCACTGAGATTCAGAAAGATTTTCAGGAGATTTTTTCAGCATCGCAAGAAATTTTCCCTCATACGATAAAAAATAGCTGGTATCAAAAATTGATTAAGGAAATTGCCCAGTTATTCGCCCCTATCTTATAAGAAATCTAGGACTGAGGATACAAACCAGTCCTATTTTTCTTGTCTTTTACGAATAAGAAGATGTAGGAGGGAAGATGCTAACTCAGAACGAATTAAACTATATCACGACATTTAAACAGACACATTTACACCGATTTCGGGAAATTGAAACCTTTGTGAAACTATACAAAAAATCACTCAAACAGCCATCGCAAGCTGACAATCCTAGGACTTTTTGATATACTAAGACAGATAAATTGAATAGGAGAAACGATATGAGTGTGTATGGTAGAGTAGAAGAAGTTCATCAGGAGAATCGTGAACCTCTAGAATACCAAATCGAACAAGAATCGCATCATCGTGAATCAAGTCGTCTTCCTTTGGTAAAAATTTTACTATGGAGTACGCTTGTAACAGGAATAACTCTAGGAGTACCGCTATTACTCGATTTAATGAGTGCACAAGAAGTGCAGGATTTTTATACAGGTTGGGCGCTTCATCAGACCGGGAAAATTTACAGCGACTATTATGGAAGTCAAGGCTTGCTTTATTATTTGCTGACTTACGTGACTCAGGGCGGATTTTTCTTTGCCATTTTTGAGTGGTTAGCCTTGGTAGCAGGAGGATTTTTCCTCTTTAAATCGGCGGACACCTTGACAGAGCAAGGAGACCAAGCTGGACAAGTGGTGACTATTTTTTACATGCTGGTTACAGGTCTTGCGTTTGGTGGAGGCTATGCGACTCTTTTAGCGCTTCCTTTCTTATTCGCGGCCTTTAGTTTAGTTGCGGCTTATCTAAGCAATCCAAGCCATGATAAGGGATTTGTACGGATTGGGTTGGCTTTGGCGGGCGGATTTTTCTTTGCTCCCTTGGCATCGCTCCTGTTTATTGCTGTAGTGAGTTTAGGATTGTTGGTCTTTAACCTTGGGCATAGACGTTTTGCACATGGATTTTATCAGTTTATTGCAGTGGCTTTAGGTTTTTCACTTGTCTTTTATCCAACTGCTTACTATAGTGTGGCAACAGGAAGTTTTGGGGATGCGATTAGTGGAATTTTGTATCCAATTCATTCCATTCGTTTGGTTTCTGTTTCGGCATTGTTAGAAAATGTTTTGTTTTACGGGTTGTTGGCTCTTGGCATGGGAGTTTTGGTTTTTGTCTTTTTAGGTCTCTTTCAATCTAAATCCTCTAAACTATATGTCATCTCAGTGCCTGCGAGTTTGTTCCTGATTTTAGGTTTGGTAGTGATTTTCTTTACACAGGATCCTCTACATGCATCCCGTTTGATGCTTATTTTCCCTGTCTTTCTTCTGCTTTTAGTGTCCAATATCAAGGGGCAACAGAGTGGTCGTAGTGTTAGAAGAAGACGCAGAGAAGAGCCCGTTAGTCTCTGGCATCGCTATACTAAAGGAAATCTTTACCTACCGATTTTAACTTTGTTATATCTTTTGGCTGTTCCTTTTTTGATGAGATTTGTCCTTTATCCAGTACCTTATCAAGAACGTGAACGTCTTGCTGATTTGGTGAAAGAGGAGACAAGTACGGAAGATGCTATATATGCATGGGATGATACTGCAACTCTTTATCGTAAGAGTGAGCGCTTGTCGCCATCGGCTATTTTGTCCCCGATGCACTATACAGCAACTGAGGAAAATCGGAATAAGCTACTCAATGACTTGAAAGAAAAACAACCCAAGGTGATTGTGGTGAATGATAAGGTAGCAGTCTGGTCTGAAGTGGAAACAATCTTGAAAGAAAGTTACCAACCAGTAAAGACAGATTACTCAGAGTTTAAAGTCTATAAAATTAAATAACTAAATCAATATCTTGTGTATTTTTAAAAATTTTAGGATTTTTAACACAAGATATTGATTTTTCTTTTTAGAGTGGTATAATACTTTTTAGAAAGAACATTTTAGAAAAGAGCATGCATATGATTGCACTAGAAGAAAAAATTACAATTTTGCCAACTCTCTTCGTCGAGAAACGAGATGGGAGACGTGTTGTATTTGATGTGGACAAGATTGACAAGGCTCTCCACAAGGCGGCTGACAAGGTTATGGATGTGACACCCTTGATTGAAAAGCGCCTAAATGCTCTGACCGAGCGAATTGTCACAGAAATTCATAGTCGCTTTCCAAAGGGAGTTAAGATTTACGAAATCCAAAATATCGTAGAACATGAACTCCTCGAAGCCAAAGAATATGCGCTAGCTGAAGAGTATATTACTTATCGGACACAGAGGGATTTTGAGCGCTCAAAAGCGACAGATATTAACTTTAGTATCCATAAACTTCTTAACAAAGATCAGGCAGTTGTCAATGAAAATGCTAATAAAGACAGTGATGTCTTCAACACCCAGCGTGATTTGACAGCAGGAATTGTTGGGAAATCAATCGGACTGCAAATGCTTCCTAAGCACGTAGCCAATGCCCACCAAAAAGGGGATATCCACTATCACGATTTGGACTACAGTCCCTATACACCTATGACCAACTGCTGTTTGATTGATTTTAAAGGTATGTTGGAAAATGGTTTTAAGATTGGAAATGCAGAGGTAGAAAGTCCCAAGTCTATCCAGACTGCAACAGCTCAGATTTCCCAAATTATCGCCAACGTTGCTTCTAGCCAGTACGGTGGCTGTTCAGCTGACCGTATCGATGAAGTTTTGGCGCCTTATGCAGAGAAGAACTATCAAAAACATCTAAAAGATGCAGAAGAATGGGTCTTGCCTGAAAAACGGGAAGATTATGCCTGGAAGAAAACGCAAAAAGACATCTACGATGCCATGCAATCACTCGAGTATGAAATCAATACTCTCTTTACTTCAAATGGACAAACACCTTTTACTTCGCTAGGTTTTGGTCTAGGAACTAATCGTTTTGAGCGGGAAATTCAAAAGGCAATTTTAAACATTCGTATCAATGGGCTTGGTTCAGAACACCGTACAGCTATCTTTCCTAAACTTATTTTCACGCTTAAAAGAGGCCTTAACTTAGAGGAAGGGACACCCAACTACGATATCAAGCAATTGGCTCTAGAGTGCGCAACCAAACGGATGTACCCAGACGTCTTGTCTTATGATAAGATTGTTGAGTTGACAGGTTCTTTCAAAGTTCCTATGGGCTGCCGTTCGTTCCTTCAAGGGTGGAAAGACGAGAATGGCGTAGAAGTCAATTCAGGTCGGATGAACTTGGGTGTTGTGACAGTTAACCTGCCTCGTATTGCTCTTGAGTCTGAGGGCGACATGAATAAGTTCTGGGAAATCTTCAACGAGCGGATGAATATCGCTGAAGATGCTCTTGTTTATCGTGTCGAACGCACTAAAGAGGCGACGCCAGCCAATGCTCCTATCCTCTATCAGTACGGTGCTTTTGGCCATCGTCTAGGTAAGGAAGAAAGTGTTGACCAGCTCTTTAAGAATCGTCGTGCGACAGTTTCACTAGGCTATATCGGTTTGTACGAAGTAGCGACAGTTTTCTTTGGTAACAGCTGGGAAAGTAATCCAGATGCTAAGGAATTCACGCTAGACATTATTCGAGATATGAAACGCCGTGTAGAAGAGTGGTCAGATCAATATGGCTATCATTTCTCTATTTACTCAACACCGTCTGAAAGTTTGACAGACCGTTTCTGTCGACTAGATACAGAGAAGTTTGGTTCTATTCCTGATATTACAGACAAGGAATACTACACCAACTCTTTCCACTATGATGTTCGTAAAAATCCAACACCGTTTGAAAAATTGGATTTTGAAAAAGTCTATCCAGAAGCAGGTGCGTCAGGTGGTTTCATCCATTATTGTGAGTATCCAGTCCTTCAGCAAAATCCTAAAGCCTTGGAAGCTGTCTGGGATTATGCTTATGACCGTGTGGGATATTTGGGGACCAATACTCCAATTGACCGTTGCTACAAGTGTGACTTTGAAGGGGATTTTGAACCAACTGAGAGAGGATTTGCTTGCCCTAACTGTGGCAATAGCGACCCTAAAACAGTAGACGTTGTTAAACGGACTTGTGGCTATCTAGGGAATCCTCAAGCGCGTCCGATGGTTAATGGACGTCACAAGGAAATCGCTGCGCGTGTCAAACATATGAATGGTTCAACGATTAAAATAGCTGGACATCAAGTAACAAATTAGAAAGAAATGAAATGGGAAAATATCAATTAGATGATAAGGGGCGTGCACAAGTGACCCGTTATCACGAGAAACACTCTAAAGGTGGAGCTGGTAAAAAAGAACGCTTGCTCAACCTCAAAGAACAATTTTTAAACAAGAATAAGAAAAAATAAAAGTGATACTCAATGAAAATCAAAGAGCAAACTAGGAAGCTAGCCGCAGGTTGCTCAAAGCACTGCTTTGAGGTTGTAGATAAGACTGACGAAGTCAGTTACATATATCTACGGTAAGGCGACGCTGACGTGGTTTGAAGAGATTTTCGAAGAGTATGAGAGTCAGCTCTCACTTTTCTAATAGTGGGAGGTAAGGATGGAACTACGAAGACCAAGATTAGCAGATAAAGAAACAGTTTTAGAGATGATGGCAGAGTTTGAAAAGAGCCAATCAGCCCATGATGGAGGATTTTGGGATACAGAGAACTTTGTGTATGAAGAGTGGTTGGAAACAAATATGCAAAAAGAGATGGGAATAAACTTGCCTGAAAATCGTGTTCCTTCTATTCAATTTGTATCATTTGATGATGTAGGTCGTGCTCTAGGATTTTTGAATCTGCGATTGAGACTGAATGAGGGGTTACTGAATTATGCTGGCCACATTGGCTACTCCATTCGTCCATCAGAAAGAGGCAAGGGTTATGCTAAGGAAACTCTCCGTCAGGGCTTGCAAGTTGCTAAGGGAAAGAACATCAAGAGAACTCTTGTGACCTGTAGCGTAAATAATCCTGCTAGCAGAGCAGTCATTTTAGTAAATGGTGGGCTCCTTGAGGATGTTCGTAATGGTGTGGAGCGTTATTGGATAGAGGTAGCGAATGAATAATCCAAAACCACAAGAATGGAAAAGCGAGGAACTCAGTCAAGGCCGTATCATTGACTACAAGGCCTTTAACTTTGTGGATGGAGAAGGTGTGCGGAACTCCCTCTATGTATCAGGCTGCATGTTTCACTGCGAGGGATGTTATAATGTTGCTACTTGGTCTTTCAATGCAGGAATTCCCTACACAGCAGAATTAGAAGAACAGATTATGGCAGATCTAGCTCAACCCTATGTTCAAGGCTTGACTTTGCTGGGAGGGGAGCCTTTTCTCAATACTGGGATTCTTTTGCCACTCGTTAAGCGCATTCGGAAGGAATTGCCAGATAAAGACATCTGGTCCTGGACGGGCTACACTTGGGAAGAAATGATGTTGGAAACTCCAGATAAATTGGAACTCTTGTCGCTGATTGACATTCTTGTTGATGGAAGATATGACCGAACTAAGAGAAATCTCATGCTCCAGTTTCGAGGTTCCTCCAATCAACGAATTATCGATGTGCAAAAATCGCTCAAAAGTGGGCAAGTAGTGATTTGGGACAAGCTCAATGATGGAAAAGAAAGCTATGAACAGGTGAAGAGAGAATAACTTTCTTCCATAAAGTACTTAAATAAATGACCTGCCAAAAAAGAAAACATTTTCATGTTAAAAATTTTAAAAAACAGCAACAAATCCCTTGCAATCGCAGGGGCTTTGTGTTATTCTATTATGGTGCTGTAAATTACAGCCTTAGCTTTGATGCAAGAGGTTGCGACACGCTCGGTTGCATTGCCACGCAACACCGCGTCGGTTTTCTTGTGGAGCTAGCCTATTATCTTAAATAGACGAAAAGGAGAAAAAGATGGCAAACAAAAAAATCCGTATCCGTTTGAAAGCTTACGAACACCGTACGCTTGATACAGCGGCTGCAAAAATCGTAGAATCAGCTACTCGTACAGGTGCACAAGTTGCGGGTCCAATCCCACTTCCAACTGAACGTAGCCTCTACACAATCATTCGTGCGACTCACAAATACAAAGACTCTCGCGAACAATTTGAAATGCGTACACACAAACGTTTGATCGATATCGTTAACCCAACTCAAAAAACAGTTGATGCTTTGATGAAATTGGATCTTCCAAGTGGTGTAAACGTAGAAATCAAACTTTAATCTAAAGTTTGATATTTGAGCATAAAAAACGCTCGTTAAAAACTTTTTGAATAAAAAATATAGAAAAGGAACTATTTTCTCATGACAAAAGGAATCTTAGGGAAAAAAGTGGGAATGACTCAAATCTTCACTGAAGCTGGCGAATTGATCCCTGTAACAGTTATTGAAGCAACTCCAAACGTTGTTCTTCAAGTTAAAACTGTTGAAACAGACGGATACAACGCTATCCAAGTTGGTTTCGATGACAAACGCGAAGTATTGAGCAACAAACCTGCTAAAGGACATGTAGCAAAAGCTAACACGGCTCCTAAGCGCTTCATTCGTGAATTCAAAAACGTTGAAGGCTTGGAAGTTGGTGCTGAAATCACAGTTGAAACATTCGCAGCTGGAGACGTTGTTGACGTAACTGGTACTTCTAAAGGTAAAGGTTTCCAAGGTGTTATCAAACGCCACGGACAATCACGTGGACCTATGGCTCACGGTTCTCGTTACCACCGTCGTCCAGGTTCTATGGGACCTGTTGCACCTAACCGCGTATTCAAAGGTAAAAACCTTGCAGGACGTATGGGTGGTGACCGCGTAACAATTCAAAACCTTGAAGTTGTACAAGTTGTTCCAGAAAAGAACGTTATCCTTATCAAAGGTAACGTACCAGGTGCTAAGAAATCTCTTATCACTATCAAATCAGCAGTTAAAGCTGGTAAATAATAAGGAAAGGGGAATACAGTCAAAATGGCAAATGTAACATTATTCGACCAAACTGGTAAACAAGCTGGCGAAGTTGTTCTTAACGATGCAATCTTTGGTATCGAACCAAACCAATCTGTTGTGTTTGATGTGATCATCAGCCAACGTGCTAGCCTTCGTCAAGGAACTCACGCAGTTAAAAACCGCTCAGCTGTTTCAGGTGGCGGACGCAAACCATGGCGTCAAAAAGGAACTGGACGTGCTCGTCAAGGTTCTATCCGCTCTCCACAATGGCGTGGTGGTGGAATCGTCTTCGGACCAACTCCACGTAGCTATGCGTACAAACTTCCTCAAAAAGTTCGTCGCCTTGCGCTTAAATCTGTTTACTCAGAAAAAGTTGCTGAAAATAAATTTGTAGCCGTTGATTCTCTTGAATTTACAGCTCCAAAAACTGCTGAATTTGCAAAAGTTCTTGCAGCTTTGAGCATCGATTCTAAAGTCCTTGTTATTCTTGAAGAAGGCAACGAATTCGCAGCTCTCTCAGCTCGTAACCTTCCAAACGTGAAAGTTGCGACTGCTACAACTGCAAGTGTTCTTGACATCGCAAATAGTGACAAACTTCTTGTTACTCAAGCAGCTATCTCTAAAATCGAGGAGGTTCTTGCATAATGAATTTGTATGATGTTATCAAAAAACCTGTCATCACTGAAAGCTCAATGGCTCAACTTGAAGCAGGAAAATATGTATTTGAAGTTGACACTCGTGCACACAAACTTTTGATCAAGCAAGCTGTTGAAGCTGCTTTCGAAGGTGTTAAAGTTGCTAATGTTAACACAATCAACGTAAAACCAAAAGCTAAACGTGTTGGACGTTACACTGGTTTTACTAACAAAACTAAAAAAGCTATCATCACACTTACAGCTGATTCTAAAGCAATCGAGTTGTTTGCTGCTGAAGCTGAATAATCTAAGGAGGAAATATCGTGGGAATTCGTGTTTATAAACCAACAACAAACGGTCGCCGTAATATGACTTCTTTGGATTTCGCTGAAATCACAACAAGCACTCCTGAAAAATCATTGCTTGTTGCATTGAAGAGCAAGGCTGGTCGTAACAACAACGGTCGTATCACAGTTCGTCACCAAGGTGGTGGACACAAACGTTTCTACCGTTTGGTTGACTTCAAACGTAACAAAGACAACGTTGAAGCAGTTGTTAAAACTATCGAGTACGATCCAAACCGTTCTGCAAACATCGCTCTTGTACACTACACTGACGGTGTGAAAGCGTACATCATCGCTCCAAAAGGTCTTGAAGTTGGTCAACGTATCGTTTCAGGTCCAGAAGCAGATATCAAAGTCGGAAACGCTCTTCCACTTGCTAACATCCCAGTTGGTACTTTGATCCACAACATCGAGTTGAAACCAGGTCGTGGTGGTGAATTGGTACGTGCTGCTGGAGCATCTGCTCAAGTATTGGGTTCTGAAGGTAAATACGTTCTTGTTCGTCTTCAATCAGGTGAAGTTCGTATGATTCTTGGAACTTGTCGTGCTACAGTTGGTGTTGTCGGAAACGAACAACACGGACTTGTAAACCTTGGTAAAGCAGGACGTAGCCGTTGGAAAGGTATCCGCCCAACAGTTCGTGGTTCTGTAATGAACCCTAACGATCACCCACACGGTGGTGGTGAAGGTAAAGCACCAGTTGGTCGTAAAGCACCATCTACTCCATGGGGCAAACCTGCTCTTGGTCTTAAAACTCGTAACAAGAAAGCGAAATCTGACAAACTTATCGTTCGTCGTCGCAACGAGAAATAATATTAAACTAGTCGCTTAAGCAATTAGTAAATCCGCCAGCTCGGTAGCGCTCCATAGGAGCGCAAGCCGCTGTGGTACAACATTTAAAGGAGAAAATATAAAAATGGGACGCAGTCTTAAAAAAGGACCTTTCGTCGATGAGCATTTGATGAAAAAAGTTGAAGCTCAAGCTAACGACGAAAAGAAAAAAGTTATTAAAACTTGGTCACGTCGTTCAACGATCTTCCCAAGTTTCATTGGTTACACTATTGCAGTTTATGACGGACGTAAACACGTACCTGTTTACATCCAAGAAGACATGGTAGGTCACAAACTTGGTGAATTTGCACCAACTCGTACTTACAAAGGTCACGCTGCAGACGACAAGAAAACACGTAGAAAATAAGGAGAACATAAATGGCAGAAATTACTTCAGCTAAAGCAATGGCTCGTACAGTACGTGTTTCACCTCGTAAATCACGTCTTGTTCTTGATAACATCCGTGGTAAAAGCGTAGCCGATGCAATCGCAATCTTGACATTCACTCCAAACAAAGCTGCTGAAATCATCTTAAAAGTTTTGAACTCAGCTGTAGCTAACGCTGAAAACAACTTTGGTTTGGATAAAGCTAACTTGGTAGTATCTGAAGCATTCGCAAATGAAGGACCAACTATGAAACGTTTCCGTCCACGTGCGAAAGGTTCAGCTTCACCAATCAACAAACGTACAGCTCACATCACTGTAGCTGTTGCAGAAAAATAAGGAGGTAAAATCGTGGGTCAAAAAGTACATCCAATTGGTATGCGTGTCGGCATCATCCGTGATTGGGATGCCAAATGGTATGCTGAAAAAGAATACGCGGATTACCTTCATGAAGATCTTGCAATCCGTAAATTCGTTCAAAAAGAACTTGCTGACGCAGCAGTTTCAACTATCGAAATCGAACGCGCAGTAAACAAAGTTAACGTTTCACTTCACACTGCTAAACCAGGTATGGTTATCGGTAAAGGTGGTGCTAACGTTGATGCACTCCGTGCAAAACTTAACAAATTGACTGGAAAACAAGTACACATCAACATCATCGAAATCAAACAACCTGATTTGGATGCTCACCTTGTAGGTGAAGGAATTGCTCGTCAATTAGAGCAACGTGTTGCTTTCCGTCGTGCACAAAAACAAGCAATCCAACGTGCAATGCGTGCTGGAGCTAAAGGAATCAAAACTCAAGTATCAGGTCGTTTGAACGGTGCAGATATCGCCCGTGCTGAAGGATACTCTGAAGGAACTGTTCCACTTCACACACTTCGTGCAGATATCGATTATGCTTGGGAAGAAGCAGATACTACATACGGTAAACTTGGTGTTAAAGTATGGATCTATCGTGGTGAAGTTCTTCCAGCTCGCAAAAACACTAAAGGAGGTAAATAACCAATGTTAGTACCTAAACGTGTTAAACACCGTCGTGAATTCCGTGGAAAAATGCGCGGTGAAGCAAAAGGTGGAAAAGAAGTAGCATTCGGTGAATACGGTCTTCAAGCTACAACTAGCCACTGGATCACTAACCGCCAAATCGAAGCTGCTCGTATCGCCATGACTCGTTACATGAAACGTGGTGGTAAAGTTTGGATTAAAATCTTCCCACACAAATCATACACTGCTAAAGCTATCGGTGTGCGTATGGGATCTGGTAAAGGGGCACCTGAAGGTTGGGTAGCACCAGTTAAACGTGGTAAAGTGATGTTCGAAATCGCTGGTGTATCTGAAGAGATTGCACGCGAAGCGCTTCGTCTTGCTAGCCACAAATTACCAGTTAAATGTAAATTCGTAAAACGTGAAGCAGAATAAGGAGAAGGCATGAAACTTAATGAAGTAAAAGAATTTGTTAAAGAACTTCGTGGTCTTTCTCAAGAAGAACTCGCGAAGCGCGAAAACGAATTGAAAAAAGAATTGTTTGAACTTCGTTTCCAAGCTGCTACTGGTCAATTGGAACAAACAGCTCGCTTGAAAGAAGTTAAAAAACAAATCGCTCGTATCAAAACAGTTCAATCTGAAGCGAAATAATAGACTAGGGAAGGAGAAATTTCAATGGAACGCAATAATCGTAAAGTTCTTGTTGGACGTGTTGTATCTGACAAAATGGACAAGACAATCACAGTTGTAGTTGAAACAAAACGTAACCACCCAGTCTATGGTAAACGTATTAACTACTCTAAAAAATACAAAGCTCATGATGAAAACAATGTTGCCAAAGAAGGTGATATCGTACGTATCATGGAAACTCGCCCGCTTTCAGCTACAAAACGTTTCCGTCTTGTAGAAGTTGTTGAAGAAGCGGTCATCATCTAATCAAACCTGAAAGGAGAAAACTGAAATGATTCAAACAGAAACTCGTTTGAAAGTCGCAGACAACAGCGGTGCTCGCGAAATCTTGACTATCAAAGTTCTTGGTGGTTCAGGACGTAAATTTGCAAACATCGGTGATGTTATCGTGGCATCTGTAAAACAAGCTACTCCTGGTGGTGCGGTTAAAAAAGGTGACGTTGTTAAAGCAGTTATCGTTCGTACTAAATCAGGTGCTCGTCGTGCTGATGGTTCATACATCAAATTTGACGAAAACGCAGCAGTTATCATCCGTGAAGACAAGACTCCTCGCGGAACACGTATCTTTGGCCCAGTTGCACGTGAATTGCGTGAAGGTGGCTTCATGAAGATCGTGTCACTTGCTCCAGAAGTACTTTAATTTTTAAAAACAAACTAGTCCCCTGGATTTACCTCCAGGGTGCCCTTATGGGCGTAAGAAAAATCAAGGAGAAACCTAATGTTTGTAAAAAAAGGCGACAAAGTTCGCGTAATCGCTGGTAAAGATAAGGGAACAGAAGCTGTTGTCCTTACTGCCCTTCCAAAAGTAAACAAAGTTATCGTTGAAGGTGTTAACATCGTTAAGAAACACCAACGTCCAACTAACGAACTTCCTCAAGGTGGGATCATCGAGAAAGAAGCAGCTATCCACGTATCAAACGTTCAAGTTTTGGACAAAAATGGTGTAGCTGGTCGTGTTGGTTACAAATTTGTAGACGGTAAAAAAGTTCGCTACAACAAAAAATCAGGCGAAGTGCTTGATTAATCACGAAGGAAAGGAGAAGTATAATGGCAAATCGTTTAAAAGAAAAATATCTTAATGAAGTAGTTCCTGCTTTGACAGAACAATTCAACTACTCATCAGTGATGGCTGTGCCTAAAGTAGATAAGATCGTTTTGAACATGGGTGTTGGTGAAGCTGTATCAAACGCTAAAAGCCTTGAAAAAGCTGCTGAAGAATTGGCACTTATCTCAGGTCAAAAACCACTTATCACTAAAGCTAAAAAATCAATCGCCGGCTTCCGTCTTCGTGAAGGTGTTGCGATCGGTGCAAAAGTTACCCTTCGTGGTGAACGTATGTACGAATTCTTGGATAAATTGGTTTCAGTTTCACTTCCACGTGTACGTGACTTCCACGGTGTTCCAACAAAATCATTTGACGGACGCGGAAACTACACACTTGGTGTGAAAGAACAATTGATCTTCCCAGAAATCAACTTCGATGACGTTGACAAAACTCGTGGTCTTGACATCGTTATCGTAACAACTGCTAACACTGACGAAGAGTCACGTGCATTGCTTACAGGCCTTGGAATGCCTTTTGCAAAATAATATAGGAGGTAAATCTAATGGCTAAAAAATCAATGATTGCTAAGAACAAACGTCCAGCGAAGTTCTCTACTCAAGCTTATACTCGTTGTGAAAAATGTGGTCGTCCACATTCAGTTTACCGCAAATTTAAACTTTGCCGTGTTTGCTTCCGTGAATTAGCTTACAAAGGACAAATTCCTGGTGTAACAAAAGCATCTTGGTAATTTAAGATATCAAGGGCGTCAAAACTTTAAGTGAAAATAGGAAACTTGACGAAGAAACTGAAGTTTCTAGGAAAGTTTATCTTTTTCACACAGAGTTTAGCCCGGGTTCAGTTGGGCTTGCCAATTTGAACACGAGCTACAGCTTTGGCAAAAAAGACCAATTTGCTTTGGAGCATCGCTCCTGCATCAAATTGCCTATTTTCGCTCTTGCTGTTACGCTCTTTGTATCATGTATTAACTAGCAAGTGCAACTTGCAAACTACTAGTAAGAGGAGAAAAACAAAATGGTTATGACTGACCCAATCGCAGACTTCCTAACTCGTATTCGTAACGCTAACCAAGCTAAACACGAAGTACTTGAAGTACCTGCATCAAACATCAAAAAAGGGATTGCTGAAATCCTTAAACGCGAAGGTTTTGTAAAAAACGTTGAAATCATCGAAGATGACAAACAAGGCATCATCCGTGTATTCCTTAAATACGGACCAAACGGTGAAAAAGTTATCACTAACTTGAAACGTGTTTCTAAACCAGGACTTCGTGTCTACAAAAAACGTGAAGACCTTCCAAAAGTTCTTAACGGACTTGGAATTGCTATCCTTTCAACTTCTGAAGGTTTGCTTACTGATAAAGAAGCACGCCAAAAGAATGTTGGTGGGGAAGTTATCGCTTACGTTTGGTAATATTTAGCTCCCAATTTCTTTGTGACTCTTCGTTATCGTCTCTTGCCTAACCTAAAGTTATGCCTGCGAGACGCTGCTTAGATTCACTTTGAAATTGAAACCTAAATGTTCCTTTAAATCGAGGAATCGATTTAACCCCGTGAAAACTGGCCGTTCTGGCCTGACAATTTAACAGGAGAAAATAAACATGTCACGTATTGGTAATAAAGTTATCGTGTTGCCTGCCGGTGTTGAACTCACTAACAATGACAACGTTGTAACTGTAAAAGGACCTAAAGGAGAACTTACTCGTGAGTTCTCAAAAGATATTGAAATCCGTGTGGAAGGTACTGAAGTAACTCTTCACCGTCCAAACGATTCAAAAGAAATGAAAACTATCCACGGAACTACTCGTGCCCTTTTGAACAACATGGTTGTTGGTGTATCAGAAGGATTCAAGAAAGAACTTGAAATGCGCGGGGTTGGTTACCGTGCACAACTTCAAGGATCTAAACTTGTTTTGGCTGTTGGTAAATCTCATCCAGACGAAGTTGAAGCTCCAGAAGGAATTACTTTTGAACTTCCAAACCCAACAACAATCGTTGTTAGCGGAATTTCAAAAGAAGTAGTTGGTCAAACAGCTGCTTACGTACGTAGCCTTCGTTCACCAGAACCATATAAAGGTAAAGGTATCCGTTACGTTGGTGAATTCGTTCGCCGTAAAGAAGGTAAAACAGGTAAATAATGTTGAGTGGTTGATTCTCAACCACCAACCTATTTTCCAACTTTGTGCATAGCACACGATTTAAAACTAAAGAGGTGAAAACTGTGATTTCAAAACCAGATAAAAACAAACTCCGCCAAAAACGCCACCGTCGCGTTCGCGGAAAACTCTCTGGAACTGCTGATCGCCCACGTTTGAACGTATTCCGTTCTAATACAGGCATCTACGCTCAAGTGATTGATGACGTAGCGGGTGTAACGCTCGCAAGTGCTTCAACTCTTGACAAAGAAGTTTCAAAAGGAACTAAAACTGAACAAGCCGTTGCTGTCGGTAAACTCGTTGCAGAACGTGCAAACGCTAAAGGTATTTCAGAAGTGGTGTTCGACCGCGGTGGATATCTATATCACGGACGTGTGAAAGCTTTGGCTGATGCAGCTCGTGAAAACGGATTGAAATTCTAATAGGAGGACACTAGAAAATGGCATTTAAAGACAATGCAGTTGAATTAGAAGAACGCGTAGTTGCTGTCAACCGTGTTACAAAAGTTGTTAAAGGTGGACGTCGTCTTCGTTTCGCAGCTCTTGTTGTTGTTGGTGACCACAACGGTCGCGTAGGATTTGGTACTGGTAAAGCTCAAGAAGTTCCAGAAGCAATCCGTAAAGCAGTAGATGATGCTAAGAAAAACTTGATCGAAGTTCCTATGGTTGGAACAACAATCCCACACGAAGTTCTTTCAGAATTCGGTGGAGCTAAAGTATTGTTGAAACCTGCTGTAGAAGGTTCTGGAGTTGCCGCTGGTGGTGCAGTTCGTGCCGTTGTGGAATTGGCAGGTGTGGCAGATATTACATCTAAATCACTTGGTTCTAACACTCCAATCAACATTGTTCGTGCAACTGTTGAAGGTTTGAAACAATTGAAACGCGCTGAAGAAGTTGCTGCCCTTCGTGGTATTTCAGTTTCTGATTTGGCATAAGAAAGGGGATAAAATGGCTCAAATTAAAATTACTTTGACTAAGTCTCCAATCGGACGCATTCCATCACAACGTAAAACTGTTGTAGCACTTGGACTTGGCAAATTGAACAGCTCTGTTATTAAAGAAGATAACGCTGCTATCCGTGGTATGATCACAGCAGTATCTCACTTGGTAACAGTTGAAGAAGTAAACTAATGAATTTTTAGGGGATGTGCACTATACCATCCCCTAAAACTAGATATAGTCATCTATGATGATGTTGTATAGGCGAGTTGATGGGGGAGACAACCTTTTCTCCCTTATCGGCGCTAGCATTTTACAAAAGAGGAGAAAATAAAATGAAACTTCATGAATTGAAACCTGCAGAAGGTTCTCGTAAAGTACGTAACCGCGTTGGTCGTGGTACTTCATCAGGTAACGGTAAAACATCTGGTCGTGGTCAAAAAGGTCAAAAAGCTCGTAGCGGTGGCGGAGTTCGCCTTGGTTTTGAAGGTGGACAAACTCCATTGTTCCGTCGTCTTCCAAAACGTGGATTCACTAACATCAACGCTAAAGAATACGCAATTGTGAACCTTGACCAATTGAACGTCTTTGAAGATGGTGCTGAAGTTACTCCAGTTGTTCTTATCGAAGCAGGAATTGTTAAAGCTGAAAAATCAGGTATTAAAGTTCTTGGTAACGGTGAGTTGACTAAGAAATTGACTGTGAAAGCAGCTAAATTCTCTAAATCAGCTGAAGAAGCTATCACTGCTAAAGGTGGTTCAGTAGAAGTCATCTAAGAGAGGTGACCTATGTTTTTTAAATTATTAAGAGAAGCTCTTAAAGTCAAGCAGGTTCGATCAAAAATTTTATTTACAATTTTTATCGTTTTGGTCTTTCGTATCGGAACTAGCATTACAGTTCCTGGTGTGAATGCCAATAGCTTGAATGCTTTAAGTGGATTATCCTTCTTAAACATGTTGAGCTTGGTCTCAGGGAATGCCATGAAAAACTTCTCAGTTTTTGCTCTTGGTGTTAGTCCCTACATTACGGCCTCTATCGTTGTCCAACTCTTGCAAATGGATATTTTACCCAAATTTGTAGAGTGGGGTAAACAAGGGGAAGTAGGTCGAAGAAAATTAAATCAAGCTACTCGTTATATTGCTCTTGTTCTAGCCTTTGTGCAATCTATCGGGATTACAGCTGGTTTTAATACTTTGGCTGGAGCTCAATTGTTGAAAACAGCTCTTACACCACAAGTCTTTATCATGATTGGTATCATCTTAACAGCTGGTAGCATGATTGTGACTTGGTTGGGAGAGCAAATTACAGATAAGGGATACGGAAATGGTGTTTCTATGATTATCTTTGCCGGGATTGTTGCCTCAATTCCAGAGATGATTCAGGGCATCTATGTGGACTACTTTGTGAACGTCCCAAGTAGCCGTATCAACTCATCTATCATTTTCGTAATCATTTTGATTATTACTGTATTGTTGATCATTTATTTTACAACCTATGTTCAACAAGCAGAATACAAAATTCCAATCCAATATACTAAGGTTGCACAAGGTGCTCCATCTAGCTCTTACCTTCCTTTGAAGGTAAACCCTGCTGGAGTTATTCCTGTTATTTTTGCAAGTTCGATTACTGCAGCGCCTGCGGCTATTCTTCAGTTTTTGAGCGCTACAGGTCATGATTGGGCTTGGGTAAGAACAGCACAAGAAATGCTGGCAACAACTTCACCAACTGGTATTGCCATGTATGCTTTATTGATTATTCTCTTTACATTCTTCTATACGTTTGTACAGATTAATCCTGAAAAAGCGGCAGAAAACCTACAAAAGAGCGGTGCCTATATCCATGGAGTTCGTCCTGGTAAAGGTACAGAGGAATATATGTCTAAACTTCTTCGTCGTCTTGCAACTGTTGGTTCTCTCTTCCTTGGTGTGATTTCTATTTTACCGATCGTAGCAAAAGATGTTTTCGGACTTTCAGAAGCAGTTGCTTTTGGAGGAACCAGTCTTTTGATCATTATCTCTACAGGTATTGAAGGAATCAAACAATTGGAAGGTTACCTATTGAAACGTAAGTATGTTGGTTTCATGGATAGAACAGAATAAAAGTATTTACTGATACTCTTCGAAAATCAAATTCAAACCACGTCAGCTTCACCTTGCCGTACTCAAGTACAGCCTGCGGCTAGCTTCCTAGTTTGCTCTTTGATTTTCATTGAGTATGAATCAGTAAATGCTGAGGGAGTGGAGGTTTAACTCTAACATTAGTGAGAGTTTGGTCTCCCCTCTTCTATTTTGTTTTTAAATAGGGGTGAAAAGACTTTTTGCTTCTATTTAAAAATAAAATAAGGAGATCAAATCATGAATCTTTTGATTATGGGCTTACCTGGTGCAGGTAAGGGAACTCAAGCAGCAAAAATCGTAGAACAATTCCATGTTGCACATATCTCAACTGGTGATATGTTCCGCGCTGCAATGGCAAATCAAACTGAAATGGGTGTTCTTGCTAAGTCATACATTGACAAGGGTGAATTGGTTCCTGACGAAGTTACAAATGGAATCGTAAAAGAACGTCTTTCACAAGATGATATTAAAGAAACAGGATTCTTGTTGGATGGTTACCCACGTACAATTGAACAAGCTCATGCTTTGGACAAAACATTAGCTGAACTTGGCATTGAACTAGAAGGGGTCATCAACATTGAAGTGAATCCAGATAGCCTCTTGGAACGTTTGAGTGGTCGTATTATCCACCGCGTAACTGGAGAAACTTTCCACAAGGTCTTTAACCCACCAGTTGACTATAAAGAAGAAGATTACTACCAACGTGAAGATGATAAGCCTGAGACAGTCAAACGTCGTTTGGATGTGAATATTGCTCAAGGAGAACCAATCATTGCTCACTACCGTGCCAAAGGTTTGGTTCATGACATCGAAGGTAATCAAGATATCAATGATGTCTTCTCAGATATCGAAAAAGTATTGACAAATTTGAAATAAAGCGTTTTTCACACTTGCAAAAATCCGCTACAAATGTTATACTAAGATAGTCTGACTTATAATTGTTGTCTCTGTGTCTAGAGGCATCGAATCGAAATTTATGGAGGTGCTTTTGCGTGGCAAAAGACGATGTGATTGAAGTTGAAGGCAAAGTAGTTGATACAATGCCGAATGCAATGTTTACGGTTGAACTTGAAAATGGACATCAGATTTTAGCAACAGTTTCTGGTAAAATTCGTAAAAACTATATTCGTATTTTAGCGGGAGATCGTGTTACTGTCGAAATGAGTCCATATGACTTGACACGTGGGCGTATCACTTACCGCTTTAAATAATCGAAAAACTTGGAGGGATAAGAAATGAAAGTAAGACCATCGGTCAAACCAATTTGCGAATACTGTAAAGTTATTCGTCGTAATGGTCGTGTTATGGTAATTTGCCCAGCAAATCCAAAACACAAACAACGTCAAGGATAAGATAGAAAGGAGAAAACATGGCTCGTATTGCTGGAGTTGACATTCCAAATGACAAACGCGTAGTAATCTCATTGACTTATGTTTATGGTATCGGACTTGCAACATCTAAGAAAATTTTGGCTGCTGCTGGAATCTCAGAAGATGTTCGTGTACGTGATCTTACATCAGATCAAGAAGATGCTATCCGTCGTGAAGTGGATGCAATCAAAGTTGAAGGTGACCTTCGTCGTGAAGTAAACTTGAATATCAAACGTTTGATGGAAATCGGTTCATACCGTGGTATCCGTCACCGTCGTGGACTTCCTGTCCGTGGACAAAACACTAAAAACAACGCTCGCACTCGTAAAGGTAAAGCTGTTGCGATCGCTGGTAAGAAAAAATAATATAGGAGGTAAAAGTCTTGGCTAAACCAACACGTAAACGTCGTGTGAAAAAGAATATCGAATCTGGTATTGCTCATATTCACGCTACATTTAATAACACTATTGTTATGATTACTGATGTGCATGGTAATGCAATTGCTTGGTCATCAGCTGGTGCTCTTGGTTTCAAAGGTTCTCGTAAATCTACACCATTCGCTGCTCAAATGGCTTCTGAAGCTGCTGCTAAATCTGCACAAGAACACGGTCTTAAATCAGTTGAAGTTACTGTAAAAGGTCCAGGTTCTGGTCGTGAGTCAGCCATTCGTGCGCTTGCTGCCGCTGGTCTTGAAGTAACAGCAATTCGTGATGTGACTCCAGTGCCACACAATGGTGCTCGTCCTCCAAAACGTCGCCGTGTATAATCATCGCATTACACTGCTTTTCGTTTAAGAGGGAGTAACTAAATGATCGAGTTTGAAAAACCAAATATAACAAAAATTGATGAAAATAAAGATTATGGCAAGTTTGTAATCGAACCACTTGAACGTGGCTACGGTACAACTCTTGGTAACTCTCTTCGTCGTGTACTTCTAGCTTCTCTACCAGGAGCAGCTGTGACATCTATCAACATTGATGGTGTGTTACATGAGTTTGACACAGTTCCAGGTGTTCGTGAAGACGTGATGCAAATCATTCTGAACATTAAAGGAATTGCAGTGAAATCGTACGTTGAAGACGAAAAAATCATCGAACTGGATGTTGAAGGTCCTGCTGAAGTAACAGCTGGTGACATTTTGACAGATAGCGATATTGAAATTGTAAATCCAGATCATTATCTCTTTACAATCGGTGAAGGTTCTTCTCTAAAAGCGACTATGACTGTTAACAGTGGTCGTGGATATGTACCTGCTGATGAAAATAAAAAGGATAATGCACCAGTTGGAACACTTGCTGTAGATTCTATTTATACACCAGTTACAAAAGTCAACTATCAAGTGGAACCTGCTCGTGTAGGTAGCAATGATGGATTTGACAAATTAACCCTTGAAATCTTGACAAATGGAACAATTATTCCAGAAGATGCTTTAGGGCTTTCAGCACGTATTTTGACAGAACATCTTGATTTGTTTACAAATCTTACTGAGATTGCTAAGTCAACTGAAGTGATGAAAGAAGCTGATACTGAATCTGACGACCGTATTTTGGATCGTACGATTGAGGAACTGGACTTGTCTGTGCGTTCATACAACTGTTTGAAACGTGCCGGTATCAATACTGTGCATGATTTGACAGAAAAATCTGAAGCAGAGATGATGAAAGTACGAAATCTTGGACGCAAGAGTTTGGAAGAAGTGAAACTCAAACTCATTGATTTGGGTCTTGGATTAAAAGATAAATAAAGGAGGAATAAATGGCTTACCGTAAACTAGGACGCACTAGCTCACAACGTAAAGCAATGCTTCGCGATTTGACAACTGACCTTTTGATCAACGAATCAATCGTGACAACTGAAGCTCGTGCTAAAGAAATCCGTAAAACTGTTGAAAAAATGATTACTCTAGGTAAACGTGGTGATTTGCATGCACGTCGTCAAGCAGCTGCTTTCGTTCGTAATGAAATCGCATCTGAAAACTATGATGAAGCAACTGATAAGTACACTTCTACTACAGCACTTCAAAAATTGTTCTCAGAAATCGCACCTCGTTATGCTGAACGTAACGGTGGATACACTCGTATCCTTAAAACTGAACCACGTCGTGGTGATGCAGCGCCAATGGCGATCATCGAATTAGTATAAAATCATCAATTTTGTTGAGTGTTATGATGATGGAGTCTTGTGCTCTTAGTCTAGCTCTGGTCTACCGCTAGGATTTCGGTCCTAGCGGGAACACTCATCATAAGTTGGGATAGTAGACGCTTGTTTACGAAATTGTTTTTTTCTTAAGAACAACTTCGTAAGCAGGCGTTTTTGAGTATTTTAGTTGGAATTATGCTATACTATTTGAAAAGAATCCTGTTTAATGTTCAGGTTTCCTATTAAAAGAAGAATTGGAGTTTGCTTATGAAAGCGATTATAACTGTTGTTGGTAAAGATAAATCTGGAATTGTTGCAGGTGTTTCTGGTAAAATTGCAGAATTGGGTTTGAATATTGATGATATCTCTCAAACTGTTTTGGATGAATATTTCACGATGATGGCTGTCGTCTCTAGTGATGAAAAACAAGATTTCACTTATCTTCGTAATGAATTTAAAGCTTTTGGACAAACTTTGAATGTGAAAATCAATATTCAGAGTGCAGCGATTTTCGAAGCTATGTATAATATCTAGGAGGTTATCATGGATATTAGACAAGTTACTGAAACCATCGCCATGATTGAGGAGCAAAACTTCGATATCAGAACTATTACCATGGGGATTTCCCTTTTGGACTGTATCGATCCAGATATCAATCGTGCTGCGGAGAAAATTTATCAAAAGATTACGACCAAGGCAGCTAATTTAGTGGCTGTTGGTGACGAAATTGCAGCTGAGTTGGGAATTCCAATCGTTAATAAGCGTGTATCGGTGACACCTATTTCTCTGATT
Source organism: Streptococcus mitis (assembly GCF_047464945.1). GTDB lineage: Bacteria > Bacillota > Bacilli > Lactobacillales > Streptococcaceae > Streptococcus > Streptococcus mitis_EA. The sequence goes on from NZ_JASHAX010000003.1 coordinate 45,701, forward strand.
GGAGCAGCGACAGATGCGACGGACTACGTGGTTCTGGCAAAAGCGCTTGATAAGGCTGCGAAAGAAATCGGTGTGGATTTTATTGGTGGTTTCTCAGCCTTGGTACAAAAAGGTTATCAAAAGGGAGATGAGATTCTCATCAATTCTATTCCTCGTGCTTTGGCTGAAACGGACAAGGTCTGCTCGTCAGTCAATATCGGCTCAACCAAGTCTGGTATCAATATGACGGCTGTCGCAGATATGGGACGAGTTATCAAGGAAACGGCAACTCTATCTGATATGGGGGCAGCTAAGTTGGTTGTATTCGCTAATGCTGTTGAGGACAATCCGTTTATGGCAGGTGCCTTCCATGGTGTTGGGGAAGCTGATGTTATCATCAACGTCGGGGTTTCTGGTCCTGGTGTGGTGAAACGTGCCTTGGAAAAAGTTCGTGGACAGAGCTTTGATGTAGTAGCAGAAACAGTCAAGAAGACTGCCTTCAAAATCACTCGTATCGGTCAATTGGTTGGTCAAATGGCTAGTGAGAGACTGGGTGTGGAGTTTGGTATTGTGGACTTGAGTTTGGCGCCAACTCCTGCAGTTGGAGATTCTGTTGCACGTGTCCTTGAAGAAATGGGCCTAGAGACAGTTGGAACACACGGGACGACGGCTGCCTTGGCTCTCTTGAATGACCAAGTTAAGAAGGGCGGAGTTATGGCCTGCAACCAAGTCGGTGGTTTGTCTGGTGCCTTTATCCCTGTTTCAGAGGATGAGGGGATGATTGCTGCAGTGCAAAATGGTTCTCTTAATTTGGAAAAACTAGAAGCAATGACGGCTATCTGTTCTGTTGGTTTGGATATGATTGCCATCCCAGAAGATACACCTGCTGAAACCATTGCCGCCATGATTGCAGATGAAGCTGCAATTGGTGTCATTAACATGAAGACAACAGCTGTTCGTATCATTCCCAAAGGAAAAGAAGGCGATATGATTGAGTTTGGTGGCCTATTAGGAACTGCACCTGTTATGAAGGTCAATGGAGCTTCGTCTGTCGATTTCATCTCTCGTGGTGGACAAATCCCAGCACCAATTCATAGTTTTAAAAATTAAGAAAATAGGAGAAATTTTAAGTTCTATTTAAGGTTGGATGTGTATACTATAATCATTAAATAAAGACCTCCTAATATTATTTGAAACAGATAACACTGATTTAGTTTGAATTTGATTTTCATCTAATATCTTTATTTAATAGAACTCCTAAACTTTTTCATAATAATCTCCTGCAAAAGTCACCTGTCTGGGTGGCTTTTGTTTTATCATCCATGATATAATAGAAGCAAATGGAGGACGGAAAATGGTAAAAGTACGATTGTATTTGGTACGTCATGGCAAGACTATGTTTAACACGATTGGTCGCGCGCAAGGTTGGAGCGATACTCCCTTAACTGCTGAAGGTGAACGAGGGATTCAAGAATTAGGAATCGGTTTGCGAGAATCTGGTCTGCAGTTTGAGCGCGCTTATTCCAGTGATTCTGGCCGCACCATTCAGACAATGGGAATTATCCTTGAAGAACTTGGTTTGCAGGGGAAAATCCCTTATTGCATGGACAAGCGTATCAGAGAATGGTGTTTTGGTAGCTTTGACGGGGCCTACGATGGCGATCTTTTCATGGGCATTATTCCTCGTATCTTTAATGTGGACCACGTTCACCAATTGTCTTATGCTGAACTGGCTGAGGGCTTGGTAGAGGTTGATACAGCTGGTTGGGCTGAAGGCTGGGAAAAACTCAGTGGCCGAATCAAGGAAGGTTTTGAAGCGATTGCCAAAGAAATGGAAGAACAAGGTGGGGGCAACGCTCTCGTTGTCAGCCATGGAATGACCATTGGAACCATTGTTTATCTGATTAATGGCATGCATCCGCATGGTCTCGATAATGGTAGCGTGACGATCCTTGAATATGAGGACGGTCAGTTTAGCGTTGAGGTTGTCGGCGACCGTAGTTACCGAGAACTAGGACGTGAGAAGATGGAGGAGACAAACAATCTATAGAAGTTAGCTCCAAGTGTGAGCTAATTTTTTATACTGCTAAATAAGCTGGATTTGCGATTCAGTCTTTCTTACCATCCAAGTCTAAAAGAACATTTCTCATCTTTCAAATTCCCTCAAAAATGGTATAATAGTAACATCACAAAATTGGAGAGAGACCATGAGTTTTTATAATCATAAAGAAATTGAGCCTAAGTGGCAGGGTTACTGGGCAGAACATCATACATTTAAGACAGGAACAGATGCATCAAAACCGAAGTTTTATGCTCTTGATATGTTCCCTTATCCATCTGGAGCGGGTCTGCACGTAGGACACCCAGAAGGCTATACAGCGACAGATATCCTCAGCCGTTACAAACGTGCGCAAGGCTACAATGTCCTTCACCCAATGGGTTGGGATGCTTTTGGTTTGCCTGCAGAGCAATATGCTATGGATACTGGTAATGACCCAGCAGAATTTACAGCTGAAAACATTGCTAACTTCAAACGCCAAATCAATGCGCTTGGATTTTCTTATGACTGGGATCGTGAAGTCAATACAACAGATCCAAACTACTACAAGTGGACGCAATGGATTTTCACTAAGCTTTACGAAAAAGGTTTGGCCTATGAAGCGGAAGTACCAGTAAACTGGGTTGAGGAATTGGGAACAGCTATTGCTAATGAAGAGGTTCTTCCTGATGGAACTTCTGAGCGTGGAGGCTATCCAGTTGTTCGCAAACCAATGCGCCAATGGATGCTCAAAATCACGGCCTATGCGGAGCGTTTGCTCAATGACTTAGATGAACTAGATTGGCCAGAGTCTATCAAGGATATGCAGCGCAACTGGATTGGAAAATCAACTGGTGCCAATGTAACCTTCAAGGTTAAGGGAACTGATAAGGAATTCACTGTCTTTACTACTCGTCCTGATACTCTTTTCGGTGCGACTTTCACTGTTTTGGCTCCTGAGCATGAATTGGTTGACGCTATCACAAGTCCAGAGCAAGCAGAGGCTGTAGCAGACTACAAACACCAAGCTAGTCTCAAGTCTGACTTGGCTCGTACCGATCTTGCTAAAGAAAAAACTGGTGTTTGGACAGGTGCTTATGCTGTAAACCCTGTTAACGGTAAAGAAATCCCAATCTGGATTGCCGACTACGTATTATCTAGCTATGGAACAGGTGCTGTCATGGCTGTGCCTGCCCACGATCAACGTGACTGGGAATTTGCCAAACAATTTGACCTTCCAATCGTCGAAGTACTTGAAGGTGGAAACGTTGAAGAAGCTGCCTACACAGAAGATGGCCTTCACGTTAATTCAGACTTCCTAGATGGACTCAACAAAGAAGACGCTATTGCTAAGATCGTGGCTTGGTTGGAAGAAAAAGGCTGTGGACAAGAGAAGGTTACCTACCGTCTCCGCGACTGGCTCTTTAGCCGTCAACGTTACTGGGGTGAACCAATTCCTATCATTCATTGGGAAGACGGAACTTCAACAGCTGTCCCTGAAAGTGAATTGCCACTTGTCTTGCCTGTAACCAAGGATATCCGTCCTTCAGGTACTGGTGAAAGTCCACTAGCTAACTTGACAGATTGGCTTGAAGTGACTCGTGAAGATGGTGTCAAAGGTCGTCGTGAAACCAACACCATGCCACAATGGGCAGGTTCAAGCTGGTACTACCTCCGCTATATTGACCCACACAACACTGAGAAATTGGCCGATGAGGATCTTCTTAAACAATGGTTGCCAGTCGATATCTACGTTGGTGGAGCAGAGCATGCCGTTCTTCACTTGCTTTATGCTCGTTTCTGGCACAAATTCCTCTATGACCTCGGTGTTGTTCCGACTAAGGAACCATTCCAAAAACTCTTTAACCAAGGAATGATTTTGGGAACAAGCTACCGTGACCATCGCGGGGCTCTTGTGGCAACTGATAAGGTTGAAAAACGTGACGGTTCTTTCTTCCATGTAGAAACAGGGGAAGAGTTGGAGCAAGCGCCAGCCAAGATGTCTAAATCGCTCAAGAACGTTGTCAACCCAGACGACGTGGTGGAACAATACGGTGCTGATACCCTTCGTGTCTATGAAATGTTCATGGGGCCACTTGATGCTTCAATCGCTTGGTCAGAAGAAGGTCTGGAAGGAAGCCGTAAATTCCTTGACCGTGTTTACCGTTTGATTACAAGTAAGGAAATTGTTGCGGGAAACAATGGTGCTCTTGACAAGGTCTACAATGAAACAGTCAAAGCTGTCACTGAGCAAATTGAATCATTGAAATTCAACACAGCCATTGCCCAACTCATGGTCTTTGTCAATGCGGCTAACAAGGAAGACGAACTCTATGTGGACTACGCCAAAGGCTTCGTTCAGTTGATTGCGCCTTTTGCACCTCACTTGGCAGAAGAACTCTGGCAAACAGTTGCAGCAACAGGTGAGTCTATCTCTTATGTAGCTTGGCCTACTTGGGACGAAAGTAAATTGGTTGAAGACGAAATCGAAATCGTTGTCCAAATCAAGGGAAAAGTCCGTGCCAAACTCATGGTAGCCAAAGACTTATCACGCGAAGAATTACAAGAAATCGCTTTAGCGGATGAAAAAGTCAAAGCAGAAATTGATGGTAAGGACATCGTGAAAGTGATTGCAGTACCGAATAAATTGGTTAATATCGTTGTGAAATAAGATAGGAATCCTTCAGAGTAGAATCTGGAGGATTTTTTATTTGACAGGAAGTTTCTGTTTTGTTAACATGATTAACAAAGGAAAGAGAGATTATGGATAAAAAAGAATTTATTGCATTTAATAATCGTTTCAATAGATTTATTTTAGCGTTTGACCAGTTAAAAAAAAATCAACATAAAAGTGGTGTTGACAAATCCATTACTTTGAATGAGGTACATTTGATTGTTGTGATTGGGAAAAATCAGCCCTTAAATCTAGTAAAATTATCTGAATTATTAGAAGTTTCGAGAAGTGCAATAACTCAAAGTGTTAGAAGATTGATTCAAAAAAATTTAGTTGTTTTTGATTTTGATCCGAATAATGGGAAAAATAAATATTTGAGATTATCTGAAAAAGGCATCGAAATTTTAAAAATCCATAAGGAGCAACAAGCACATATTGAAAAATCGGTCTTTTCAGTTTTAAACAACTATAGCGAGATGGAACTTCAAACAGTTGTGAAATTGATGGATGATATTGAAAAGGTGTGGGGAGAATTACCGTGGTAAAAGTCGCGGTAAATTTTAAATTTAGTTGTTAAGTGTATTAACAAAAAGGAGAAGGTATGACTGTAAACATTGAACTGATTTCACAAACTGACTTAGCAGATGAATCTTTTTATATTACTATCAATGGTTTAGAACCAAGGACAAGGTATTGTGTAGAAATGCACCTGTCTGATTATTACTGTATAAATGCTCCCTTACTTTTAGATCATGATGTTATGTGGAAATCAACTGCCATTTTTTTATCTGATCAGGACGGTATGATTGATACCTCTCAGACAGCATCTATTTCAGGATCTTATAAAGGCGTTTCAGAAATGGGCTTATTCTTTAATGCGAAGCCGTTAAAGAATAGGAAAAGGAGATTACCTAGTTCTCTTGATAGAATTCCATTGCGAGATTGTTTTGGTGTTGAAATTAAAATCAAGATGGGGAAAGATGTGATCGCGGAGCAAAGTTTCGTAAGGCGTTATATGAATCTGGGAGTAAGATATCAAGATATCTATGATAAGCATTTTCAAGGTCGATTATTTTATGATGAAAAGTTAAGAAGGGCGCCAGCCGTGATTATTGTTAGCGGTAGTGAGGGAAGAATTGAAAAAGCTCAGAATATTGCCCAATTTTTATCTTCAAGAGGCTATATTTGTCTTGCGATAGCTTATTTTGGTTTAGAGGGATTACCCCAAGATTTAGAACGAATTCCAATAGAATGTCTGGAGGAGGCGAAAGATTTTCTATATCATCATCCTCAAGTTGATAATACAAAAATAGGAATATATGGTCGCTCTAAAGGAGCAGAGCTTGTTCTGGCTGGACAAAGTATTTTGGAAGATGTGCAATGTTTGGTACTCAATTCCCCCTCAAATGTAATATTTGAGGGAATAAAGGGAAAATTCAACTCTCATTCATCTTCTTGGACATATTTGCAAAAAGAACTTCCGTATCAAAAATTTCAGTTAGGAGATTATTTGTTAAACAAGTTTTTTGGAAAACATATTCCTGAAGATAGTAGGGCTCAGATTGATGTGAGTAAAATTTCCTCTCCTTTATTATTACTAGGAAGCGATGTTGATGAAATATGGAATGCATCATCCGCGATAGATGATATCATTTCACATTATAAAGGGGAATCCATTTTGTTTAAAAAATACCATGAAACAGGGCATATGTTGACGGTTGCTTATCAACCGAATCATCGTTATCGAAAAGATTGGCGCTTATTAATGAAAGAAAGTGTAGACTCTTGGTTTGCTACGATAAATTTTTTTGATACACATCTGAAAAATTTGTAGATAGTGCTGAACCGTACTATAATAGTCCCAACTAAGATAAAAACACAGTTCTGGTTGGTAGTCCAGTCTACAAAAGCAATTGTTCAAACAAGAGAAATTTGAACTCAAACAGTAAAAACGTAGAGAGAAGTACAAGAGTTACTAGTGACTTTCTCTTTCATAAAATAGAACAGCTCTTCTCGGATAAAAAGAGCTGTTTTTTGCTTGTATTGAAAATTTTTTTCATATATTATTTCCTAATGGATTTACTTGTCGTCAAAAATTTGGCTAATGGAAGTTTCAAATTCAGGACAATACTTACTTGCTTCAAATTCAATCATATCATATTCAGCAATTTCATTTTGATAGAAGGAATTGTGTGTCATGATTTCTAGTTAATTTTTTATTGTTTGATTTGGCGAGAATAATACTACCGATTCTTGAATTTTGCGGCCAGATGCGGTAAAACATCTCTTTTATAGCGCATATTTCAAAATATAACATTTTGTTGTAGGTGTTTTTAAGCTTCATTTAGCAATTAGGTAGGAGAAAAATGGCTGTAGCCTTCTCTACTTTAACTTAACCCTAATCATCTCACCACTTAACATCTCATTTTAACCACTTATCTTAATAGTCGATTTTTCTTTCATTATTTTTGTTAAACTGGTGGGGTAAAGAGGAGGAACTAAATATGATTTTACAAGCTAAACATTTGACTAAACGGTACGGCGATTATATGGCTGTTGACGATATTCAGTTAGAGTTTGAAAAAGGGAGTTTTAATGCTATTTTGGGTCCCAATGGTGCAGGGAAATCAACCACTATTTCCATGTTAATCGGTTTGAAAAAGCCGACACAAGGTCAGATTCGATATGCACCAAATACGAAAATCGGAGTTGTTTTTCAAGCTAGTGTACTGGATGAGATGTTGACAGTTAGAGAAAATCTTACGATTCGTGCTCAACAGTATAAGGAGATTGCAGCAAGTCGTGTGGATGATTTGATCCATCAACTGGGTTTAACTGCTTTCCAGAAGCAACTATATGGGACTTTGTCAGGTGGGCAAAAACGTAGGGTTGATATTGCGCGTGCTCTTCTTTCACAGCCAGATATTCTTTTCTTAGATGAACCAACGACAGGTCTAGATATTCAGACTCGCAAAGTTATTTGGGATTTACTGTCTCGACTACAAAAGGATGAAGGGCTGACTATTATCTTAACGACTCATTATCTGGATGAAGCGGATGAAGCGGATCAGATTTATATCGTTGATCATGGGAAAGTGATTGCGCAAGGTTCTGCGACGGCTATTAAAAGTCAGTATGCATCTAATATTCTAAAAATTCGTTTTAAAGAAGTGAAGGATTTAGAAAAGTTGCTACAGACTGGAATGACAGTAAAGAAAGAAAATGAGTTGGAATATCTTTTTTATCCAAGGACATCACTGGAAGCTATTGAATATTTGGCAAAAGTTCGAGAAGAAATTGATTCTTTTGAATTTCGTCCAGGTACCATGGATGATGCCTTTATTGCACTTACAGGAAGAGAGGTTCGCTAATGTTAGCTTTATTGAAACGGAATTTTATCTTATATTTTCGTAATCGTTCAGGAGTATTTTTCTCATTATTGGGGGCATTGATTTCCTTCCTCCTTTATATCATTTTTTTGCAGAAGAACTTGACGGATGCTTGGTCCCAACTCCCTGATAATACGAACCTTTTAAATAACTGGTTGATGGGTGGGACCTTGGCTGTGACTGGGATTACAACCAGTTTTACGGCTCTTACACAAATGGTACAGGATCGTGAAAATCAAGTGGATCAAGATCTCTTCTTGACAGATTTAGGTATCTGGGGTTTACAGGTGTCCTATCTAATCAGTAGTATTGCCATTTCTTTTGTCATGCAGGTGTTTATGTTTGCTGTTATGGGGCTTTATTTTAAAGAGAGTCCAGTTATCAGTCATTTACCGGAAATTGCTTTGATTATGTTGTTAAGTAGTCTGCTTTCAAGTTTGATAAATATTCTCTTGATTTATCGTTTTCAATCTGTAGATAGTCTTGGCAAACTGGCAACTATAGTGGGAACTGCTTCTGGATTTTTAGTAGGAACTTATGTCCCTATTGGAGTTTTACCTGATTTTGCACAGATTATCATGAAGTGTACCCCTGCAACTTATATTGCTTCTCTTTATCGACAAATTTTAATGAAAGAACCATTAGAGACCGCATTTACAGGAAATAGCAGATTGTTACAGGAATTTCAAGAAAAAATGGGAATCCAAATCAACTGGCAAGAACTATTGACAAAGGAAGAGACATACTTTATAGTGGTTATTATCAGTCTCGTCGCTATTCTTCTTTGGCTTTTATTTGTTAAAGTATTTAGCAAGAGAAAATAAAAGTATATTGGAGAGAAAATGAAGATTCGTTTTGAAATGAAGACAGAGTTTTCAGAAAAGGACCCACATATTGTAATTCAGGCAGCTCAGTTAACCGACCAAGCAAGGGAAGTCATGGAGTATTTAGAACAATTTTCAACGACCAATCAGGTGGTCATTCCTATTCGAACGGATGATCATCTGGTCATGGTGAAGATTGAGGATCTTATTCTAGCAGATATCGATAAGAACTTGTTAACCATTTATACGGTAGATGGGATTTATAAAACTAAGGAAACATTGATAAACTTTCAGAATCGGATTAATCGGCGTAACTTTATACAGATATCACGCCATTCAATTATAAACATTGACCATTTAGAGTCATTATCGGATAGCTTTTCAGGGAACATGATGGCTAAAATGACTCGGGGCATCAAATCTAGTGTGAGTCGGAAATACGTTAAGTCCTTAATGAATTATCTAGGTTTATAGGAGAAAATCATGAAACGATTAATTGATTATTTTGTATCGGGAATGCGTACGGCTTCCTTCTTTTATTTGAGTATGATGGTGTTGACTCAGTTTTATCCAGGTATTACCTATCCTGAACCAATGATAAAAAATATTCTAGCTCTGTTTTTAATGGGTGGAATTATGGGGGTATTGACTTTAATACTTGAAAAGCTAGAGTTTCTTGCTTTTAGTATACGTGTAGGAGTTCATTTATTAGTGACAGCTACTATTTTAGTATTGACCTCTCTATTTTTTGGTTGGGGTTCAGCCTTGTGGAGTCCCTTGCTTTGGTTCTTTTTCTTGTTAATTTATGGATTGATATGGTTGTATCAAATCTGGCAAACTCACAAACTCACCCAACGAATTAATCAAGCCTTAGAGGATAAAAGACAGAAAACGGGTCACTAATATAGTGTTGAGGATGAAGTTTGAAGACAGTGCCAGTTTCCAAAGAGAACAATTTGTGATATAGTATTTTCAGCGTAAAACAAGGAGAAGAAAAATGCCAGTAAACGAATATGGTCAGATGATTGGTGAGTCAATGGAAGGTTATACACCCGGTGCACTGCCTTCTATTGATTTCTTAGAAGGGCGTTATGCTAGGATAGAGGCTCTTTCAGTGGAAAAGCATGCGGAGGATTTATTAGCTGTTTATGGCTCTGATACGCCTCGGGAGATGTGGACCTACCTCTTTCAGGAACCAGTGGAAGACAGAGAGGAACTGGTTACTCTTTTAAATCAGATGTTGGCTCGTAAGGACCGTTTTTACTATGCAATCATAGACAAGGCAACTGGTAAGGCTTTGGGAACTTTTTCCCTCATGCGTATTGACCAGAATAACCGAGTAATAGAAGTGGGAGCTGTCACTTTTTCTCCAAAACTCAGGGGGACACGGATAGGGACAGAAGCCCAGTATCTCTTGGCTTGCTATGTCTTTGAGGAGCTTAACTATCGTCGCTATGAGTGGAAATGCGATGCTCTTAACATGCCATCAAGACGAGCTGCGGAGCGTTTGGGATTTGTCTACGAAGGAACCTTCCGTCAGGCAGTGGTTTATAAGGGGCGTACGAGGGATACGGATTGGTTGTCTATGATTGATAAGGACTGGCCAAAAGTCAAAGCTCGTTTGGAAACATGGTTGGATCCTGAAAATTTTGATAAAAATGGACAGCAGTACAAGAGCTTGAGAGAGCTTTAAGAGGTGTTGAGATGATTACTATTAAAAAGCAAGAAATTGTCAAACTAGAGGACGTTTTGCATCTCTATCAGGCTGCCGGTTGGACAAATTATACAAATCAATCTCAGATGCTGGAGCAGGCCTTGTCTCATTCATTAGTAATTTATCTGGCGCTTGATGGCGATGCTGTGGTGGGCTTGATTCGTTTGGTTGGAGATGGATTCTCATCAGTATTGGTTCAGGATTTAATCGTTTTACCTAGCTATCAGCGCCAAGGAATTGGTAGTGCCCTAATGAAAGAGGCTTTAGAGGATTACAAAGATACCTATCAAGTCCAGCTGGTAACAGAACAGACAGAAAGAACCTTGAGATTCTATCGTTCTATGGGCTTTGAAATCTTATCCACCTATAATTGTATAGGGATGACTTGGATGAATCGAGAAAAATAATAAAACTTGTTTTTTCTTAAGCAAAGTTTAAGGATGGTCTAGTATCATATAGTCATTAAATAAAGACCTCCTAACTTTATTTAATGAAATCCTAAAACTTTTTTCATCATAATCTCCTAATGAAGCCACGCAATCAGGTGGCTTTTTTCGTGGGTAGGTGATGGTGATAGTGATTTTCTGCAAAATGGTAGAATCTGAGAAAAAGTTAAGCTAGTTTTAAGCTTCGTCTTGTATCATATAGTTATTAAATAAAGACCTCCTAACTTTATTTAATAAAATCCTAAACTTTTCTTTTTCATAATAATCTCCCTTAACTCCACCCAATCAGGTGGAGTTTTTTGGCTCTATTTCAGACTTTTTGGGACTATTCTAAAAATAATTTTTCGATATTTTTAGGTATTTTTCTGATTTTGGTCGGGGAATTGACGGGGACTTTTTTAGAAAATATGACTAAGAAATAGGTTTGTTGTTACTTCAGCTACTTCAAACTCAATTTGATTGTAAGTGACTGTTAATTGAAGGACTGAAACTGCTGTAATAATGATTTTACTTGTCCAGTAGTGGCGTATTAAATGAGGAGTGACATGTAAGGTTGTCTATTCGTTTACTAAATCAAAATTTCTATGAAATTGATAGAATCCCTAACTTTCTCTTAAACTTGAAAGTCTTGTTGTAAAGCGGTTAAAGCTTGAGAAGCTGGGGATGTAAAGTTTTGACAAATTTTGTGAACTGTGGGATAATGGAGAGGAATTAAGGATTAGTTCTATATCATGGACTAGAAAAGACCCCAAGCTCACGACCAAATAAGCTTGGGGTCTTTTTTGACACTATCTATCTTTGTTTAGCCATTTATCGACTAAGCGAAGGATGACACCGACCACAATCGGTCCGATGATAGTTTTAAGGATTAGTTCCATCATGGGCTATCTCACCTCCTTTCGTAGGCGGTGTAGCAGTGCCGTAGAATATTATACCACATAAATGTTAAACTCGGGAGGCACCCAATCAGGTGGAGTTTTTTGGCTCTATTTCAGGCTTTTCGGGAGTTTTCTAAACATCATTTTCCGATAACTTTCGCTTAATCTTGAACGTCTTGTCGTACAGCGGTTAAAGGGGATGTAAAGTTTTGACAAATTTTGTGAACTATGGGATAATAAAAGAGAATTAAGTATTGTGTCTATATCATAGGCTAGAAAAGACCCCAAGCTCACGTCCAAATAAGCTTGAGGTCTTTTTTGACACTATTTGTCCTTGTTTAGCCATTTATCGACTAATCGAAGAACGACACCGACCACAATTGGTCCGATGATAGTTTTAAGTATTGTATCCATCATGGGCTAATTCACCTCCTTTCGCAGGCGGTGTAGCAGTGCCGTAAAATATTATATCACATAAGTGCTAAAGTCGGGAGTCGCCTAATCAAGTGAAGTTTTTTGGCTCTATTTCAGGCTTTTTGGGACTATTCTAAAAATCATTTTCCGATATTTTTCGGATTTTGGTCGGGGAATTGGCGGGGACTTTTTGAGATTTTGGCGGTTTTTTTTAGCGAATATGAGTAAAAAATAGGTCTGTTGTCGCTTCAGCAAGTTCAACCTCACTTTGAATTTAAGTGACTGTTAATTGAAGGACTAGAACTACTGTAATAATGCTCTTGGTTGTCAAGGAGTGAGTCATCATATTGTTAGCCAGTGGTTAAAGCTTGAAAAACCGAGAATATAAACCTTTGACAAAATTTGTGAACTATGGGATAATAAAAAGGAATTGAGTACTAGTTCTATATCATAGGCTAGAAAAGACCCCAAGCTCACGACCAAATAAGCTTGAGGTCTTTTTTGACACTATTTGTCTTCGTTTAGCCATTTATCGACTAATCGAAGAACGACACCGACCACAATTGGTCCGATGATAGTTTTGAGTACTAATTCCATCATGGGCTATCTCACCTCCTTTCGTAGGCGGTGTAGAAGTGCCGTATAATATTATACCACATAAGTGCTAAACTCAGGAGTCACCCAATTGGGTGGCTTTTTTGTTTGTGGCTTGGATTTTTGATATAATAGAGCCATGAGTAGAATTTTAGATAATGAGATAATGGGGGACGAGGAGTTAGTAGAACGTACGCTCCGTCCTCAGTATTTACGTGAATATATTGGACAGGACAAGGTCAAGGACCAGCTCCAAATCTTTATAGAAGCTGCCAAAATGCGGGATGAAGCGCTAGATCATGTGCTCTTATTTGGACCTCCAGGCTTGGGGAAAACGACCATGGCTTTTGTTATTGCCAACGAACTAGGTGTCAATCTTAAGCAGACTTCGGGTCCAGTCATTGAAAAAGCTGGGGATTTGGTAGCGATTTTGAACGACTTAGAGCCTGGGGATGTTCTTTTTATTGATGAGATTCATCGCTTGCCCATGTCTGTGGAGGAGGTGCTTTATAGTGCTATGGAGGATTTCTACATTGATATCATGATTGGGGCTGGTGAAGGCAGTCGCAGTGTTCATTTGGAGTTGCCACCTTTTACCTTGATTGGCGCGACGACTCGGGCAGGTATGCTCTCAAATCCGCTACGGGCACGTTTTGGAATTACAGGTCATATGGAGTATTATGCTCATGCTGACTTGACGGAAATTGTTGAGCGGACGGCAGATATTTTTGAGATGGAAATTACTCATGAGGCAGCATCTGAGTTGGCTCTACGTAGCCGTGGAACCCCTCGTATTGCCAATCGTCTCCTCAAGCGCGTGCGCGATTTTGCCCAGATCATGGGGAATGGGGTGATCGATGATCTTATTACCGATAAGGCTTTGACTATGCTGGATGTTGACCATGAAGGTTTGGACTATGTGGATCAAAAAATCCTTCGCACCATGATTGAGATGTACGGTGGTGGTCCTGTTGGTCTAGGAACTCTTTCTGTTAACATAGCAGAAGAACGTGAGACAGTTGAAGATATGTATGAGCCTTACTTGATTCAGAAAGGTTTTATCATGCGGACGCGGTCTGGACGGGTGGCGACTGCTAAGGCATATGAGCACTTAGGGTATGAATATAGTGAAAAATGAGCAAGAAATTCTAGAGGCTTTTAGAGAAAATCCGGATATGATGGCTATTCTGACGATCATCCGAAATCTGGAGTTGACAGATTCCTGGCTGGCAGCAGGTTCTGTCAGAAATTTCATCTGGAATCTCTTGTCAGACAGACCAGCATTTGATCTTGAAACAGATGTAGATGTAATTTTCTTTGATCCAGATATTTCTTATGAGGAAACCTTGTCCCTGGAGAAAAAGCTGAGAGAGGACTTTCCTCAGTACCAGTGGGAATTGAAAAATCAAGTCTATATGCACCAGCACAGCCCTCATACTGCTCCCTATACCAGTTCCCGTGATGCTATGAGTAAGTATCCAGAACGATGTACGGCTGTTGGATTACGCTTGAATGAAGAATCCGATTTTGAACTCTATGAACCTTATGGTTTGGAGGATATTTTGAATTTTCAAGTTCGTCCAACTCCTCATTTTTTAGAGAATGAAGACCGAATGGAACTTTATCGAACACGTCTATCCAAGAAAAATTGGCAGGAGAAATGGAAAAATTTGATTTTTAAAAATACTTAAGGAAACTTTAAGCTAGGAAGTGTATACTAAGTCCATAAGTTAAGAAGACCTTAACTTAAACTCCTAAAACTTTTTCATAATAATCTCCCTATAAAAAATTGAGTCGCCCAATCAGGCGGCTTATTTTTTTGAAAAATGGGCTTTGTGCCTGAGAATAAATAGCTTAGTGATAGAAGAAAATAGGGAAATATGGTATAATGAAACGATAGATTTTTGAATAGGAATAAGATCATGTTTGGATTTTTTAAGAAAGATAAGGCTGTGGAAGTAGAGGTTCCGACACAGGTTCCTGCTCATATCGGCATCATCATGGATGGCAATGGCCGTTGGGCTAAAAAACGTATGCAACCGCGAGTCTTCGGACATAAAGCGGGCATGGAAGCATTGCAAACTGTGACCAAGGCAGCCAACAAACTAGGCGTCAAGGTTATTACGGTCTATGCTTTTTCTACAGAAAACTGGACCCGTCCAGATCAGGAAGTCAAGTTTATCATGAACTTGCCAGTAGAGTTTTATGATAATTATGTCCCGGAACTGCATGCGAATAATGTTAAGATTCAAATGATTGGGGAAACGGAGCGCCTGCCTAAGCAAACCTTTGAAGCTCTGACTAAAGCTGAGGAATTGACTAAGAACAACACAGGTTTGATTCTTAATTTTGCCCTCAATTATGGCGGACGTGCTGAGATTACACAGGCTCTTAAGTTGATTTCTCAGGATGTGTTAGATGCCAAAATCAACCCAGGTGACATCACAGAGGAATTGATTGGCAACTATCTCTTTACCCAGCATTTGCCTAAGGACTTACGAGACCCAGACTTGATTATCCGTACTAGTGGAGAATTGCGCTTGAGCAATTTCCTTCCATGGCAGGGAGCCTATAGTGAGCTCTATTTTACAGATACCTTGTGGCCTGATTTTGACGAAGCGGCCTTGCAGGAAGCCATTCTTGCCTACAATCGTCGTCATCGCCGATTTGGAGGAGTTTAGGAGGAAATATGACACAGGATTTACAGAAAAGAACCTTGTTTGCAGGGATTGCTCTGGCTATTTTCCTACCAATTTTAATGATTGGTGGCCTCTTGCTTCAGATAGCAATTGGAATCATAGCCATGCTAGCCATGCATGAACTTTTGAAGATGAGAAGTCTAGAGACCATGACGATGGAGGGCCTCTTGACCCTCTTTGCAACCTTTGCCTTGACCATTCCCTTGGAGAATTACCTGACTTTTTTGCCAGTTGATGGGAATGTGGTTGCCTACAGTGTTTTGATTTCAATTATGTTAGGAACGACTGTTTTTAGCAAGTCTTATACGATTGAGGACGCTGTTTTCCCTCTTGCTATGAGTTTCTATGTAGGCTTTGGATTTAATGCTTTACTAGATGCTCGCGTTGCAGGATTAGATAAGGCTCTATTGGCCTTGTGTATCGTCTGGGCGACAGACAGTGGTGCCTATCTTGTTGGGATGAACTATGGTAAACGAAAATTAGCTCCGACAGTTTCTCCAAATAAAACCTTTGAGGGTGCCTTGGGTGGTATTTTAGGTGCTATTTTAGTAACTATCATCTTTATGATGTTTGACAGTACAGTTGCTCTTCCGTATGGAATTTACAAGATGTCAGTCTTTGCTATTTTCTTTAGCATTGCTGGACAATTTGGTGATTTACTAGAAAGTTCGATCAAGCGTCACTTTGGTGTCAAAGATTCTGGGAAATTTATTCCTGGACATGGTGGTGTTTTGGATCGTTTTGATAGTATGTTGCTTGTATTTCCAATCATGCACTTGTTTGGACTCTTTTAATCAAAAGACGGAGGAAATACTATGCTCGGAATTTTAACCTTTATTCTGGTTTTTGGGATTATTGTAGTGGTGCACGAGTTCGGGCACTTCTACTTTGCCAAGAAATCAGGAATTCTAGTGCGTGAATTTGCCATTGGTATGGGGCCCAAAATCTTTGCTCACATTGGCAAGGATGGAACGGCCTACACTATTCGAATCTTGCCGCTGGGTGGCTATGTTCGCATGGCTGGTTGGGGTGATGATACAACTGAAATTAAGACAGGAACTCCTGTCAGTTTGACCCTTACTGATGATGGTAAGGTTAAACGCATCAATCTCTCAGGTAAAAAATTGGATCAAACGGCCCTCCCTATGCAGGTGACCCAGTTTGACTTTGAAGACAAGCTCTTTATCAGGGGCTTGGTTCTGGAAGAAGAAAAAACATTTGCAGTAGATCACGATGCAACGGTTGTGGAAGCAGATGGAACTGAGGTTCGAATTGCACCTTTAGATGTTCAATATCAAAATGCAACTATCTGGGGGAAACTCATTACTAACTTTGCAGGCCCTATGAATAACTTTATCTTAGGTGTCGTTGTTTTCTGGATTTTAATCTTTATGCAGGGTGGTGTCAGAGATGTCGATACCAACCAGTTCCATGTCATGCCCCAAGGGGCCTTGGCTAAGGTGGGAGTACCAGAAACGGCACAGATTACCAAGATTGGTTCACATGAGGTTAGCAACTGGGAAAGTTTGATTCAGGCTGTGGAATCAGAAACCAAAGATAAGACGGCCCCGACCTTGGATGTGACTATTTCTGAAAAGGGGAGTGACAAACAAGTCACTGTTACCCCAGAAGAAAGTCAAGGCCGTTACCTTCTAGGTGTTCAACCGGGGATTAAGTCAGATTTTCTATCTATGTTTGTAGGTGGTTTTACAACTGCTGCTGACTCGGCCCTCCGAATTCTCTCAGCACTGAAAAACCTAATTTTCCAACCGGATTTAAACAAGCTAGGTGGACCTGTTGCCATCTTTAAGGCAAGTAGTGATGCTGCTAAAAATGGAATTGAGAATGTTTTGTACTTCTTGGCAATAATTTCCATCAATATCGGGATTTTTAATCTTATTCCGATTCCAGCCCTGGATGGTGGTAAGATTGTGCTCAATATCCTAGAAGCTATCCGCCGCAAACCATTGAAACAAGAAATTGAAACCTATGTCACCTTGGCCGGAGTGGTCATCATGGTTGTCTTGATGATTGCTGTGACTTGGAATGACATCATGCGACTCTTTTTTAGATAATCGAGGAATATTATGAAACAAAGTAAAATGCCTATCCCAACGCTTCGCGAAATGCCAAGCGATGCTCAAGTTATCAGCCACGCTCTTATGTTGCGAGCTGGTTATGTTCGTCAAGTTTCAGCAGGTGTTTATTCTTACCTACCACTTGCCAACCGTGTGATTGAAAAAGCTAAAAATATCATGCGCCAAGAATTCGACAAGATTGGTGCCGTTGAGATGTTAGTTCCAGCCCTTCTTAGTGCAGAGTTGTGGCGCGAATCAGGTCGTTATGAAACTTACGGTGAAGACCTTTACAAGCTAAAAAACCGTGAAAAATCAGACTTTATCCTAGGTCCAACTCACGAAGAAACCTTTACAGCTATTGTCCGTGATTCTGTTAAGTCTTACAAGCAATTGCCACTCAACCTTTACCAAATCCAGCCTAAGTATCGTGATGAAAAACGCCCACGTAATGGACTTCTTCGTACACGTGAGTTTATCATGAAGGATGCTTATAGTTTCCACGCTAACTATGATAGCTTGGACAGTGTTTATGATGAGTACAAGGCTGCTTATGAGCGTATTTTCACTCGTAGTGGTTTAGACTTCAAGGCTATCATTGGTGACGGTGGAGCCATGGGTGGTAAGGATAGCCAAGAATTTATGGCCATTACTCCTGCTCGTACAGACCTTGACCGCTGGGTTGTCTTGGACAAGTCAGTTGCCTCATTTGACGAAATTCCTGTAGAAGTGCAAGAAGAAATCAAGGCAGAATTGCTCAAATGGATGGTTTCTGGTGAAGATACCATTGCTTACTCAAGTGAATCTAGCTATGCGGCTAACTTGGAAATGGCAACAAACGAGTACAAACCAAGCAACCGTGTTGTCGCTGAAGAAGAAGTAACTCGTGTTGCAACGCCAGATGTTAAATCAATCGATGAAGTTGCAGCTTTCCTAAACGTCCCAGAAGAACAAACGATTAAAACACTCTTCTACATGGCCGATGGTGAGCTTGTTGCAGCCCTTCTAGTTGGAAATGACCAACTCAACGAAGTCAAGTTGAAAAACCACTTGGGAGCAGATTTCTTTGACGTTGCTAGCGAAGAAGAAGTGGCGAATCTTGTTCAAGCAGGATTTGGTTCACTTGGCCCAGTTGGTTTGCCAGAGAATGTTAAAATCATTGCAGATCGTAAGGTGCAAGATGTCCATAATGCAGTTGTGGGTGCTAACGAAGATGGCTATCACTTGACTGGTGTGAACCCAGGTCGTGACTTTACTGCAGAATATGTGGATATCCGTGAAGTTCGTGAGGGTGAAATTTCTCCAGACGGACAAGGTGTCCTTAACTTTGCGCGTGGTATCGAAATTGGTCACATCTTTAAACTCGGTACTCGTTACTCAGCAAGCATGGGAGCAGATGTCTTGGATGAAAATGGCCGTGCTGTACCAATCATTATGGGTTCATATGGTATCGGTGTCAGCCGTCTACTTTCAGCAGTGATGGAGCAACACGCTCGCCTCTTTGTTAACAAAACACCAAAAGGTGAATACCGTTACGCTTGGGGAATCAACTTCCCTAAAGAATTGGCGCCATTTGATGTTCACTTGATCACTGTCAATGTCAAGGATGAAGAAGCGCAAGCCTTGACAGAAAAACTTGAAGCAAGCTTGATGGGAGCAGGTTACGAAGTCTTGACAGACGACCGTAATGAACGTGTCGGAGTCAAATTCAGCGATAGTGACTTGATTGGATTGCCAATCCGTATCACTGTTGGTAAAAAAGCGGCCGATGGCATCGTAGAAGTGAAGATCAAGGCAACTGGTGACACCATCGAAGTTCATGCAGATAACGTGCTTGAAACGCTTGAAATCCTCAGCAAGAAATAAAAACTATAATCAGAAGAAAAACAAGGAAAAAATGTAACTAGTTTTTACCTTGTTTTTTCTGTATAATGGGAAAAATGAGTAGATAAAGAGGTAAATGTATGCTAAGATTTCCAAAGGATTTTGTCTGGGGATCCTCTACTTCTGGACCACAAACAGAAGGACGTGTAGCTGGTGACGGTAAGGGAGATAATCTCTGGGATTACTGGTTCCAAGTGGAGCCGAATCGTTACTATAATGGGATTGGTCCAGATAAGACATCGACCTTTTATGAAAATTGGGAAAAGGATATTGAGCTACTGTTAGAAACTGGTCACACGGCCTTTCGGACTTCTATTCAGTGGTCACGGATTTTTCCACAAGGGCGTGGGGAAGTCAATCCTCAAGGTGTAGACTTTTACCGTAAGGTTTTTGAGGCTATTAAGGCCAAAGGGATTCGTCTTTTAGTGAATCTTTATCATTTTGATTTACCTTTTGCTCTTCAAGAAGATGGTGATGGTTGGGAAAATAAGGCGACTGTCTCAGCCTATGAAGACTATGCTCGTTTTTGTTTTGAGACCTATGGAGATTTAGTGGATCAATGGATTACCTTTAACGAGCCCATCGTTCCGGTAGAATTTGGCTATTTTTACGATGCCCATTATCCACATAAGGTGGATGCAGAGGCAGCCGTTAAAGTAGCTTATCATACACAATTGGCTAGCAGTCGGGCGGTTAAGGCCTGTCATGAACTCTTGCCTGATTCCAAGATTGGGATTGTTTTAAACTTGACACCGGCTTATCCACGTAGCCAGCATCCTGCTGATGTCAAGGCTGCTCGTATTGCGGATCTTTTTCAGGCCCAATCTTTCTTAGATCCGTCTGTTTTGGGGACTTATCCACAGGAGTTGGTAGAAATCTTACATGAATACGGTCTCTTGCCTGATGCTACAGAGGAGGAGTTGGAGCTCATTCGTGACAATACGGTGGACTTCCTTGGTGTCAACTACTATCAACCTTTGCGTGTTATGGCGCCTCGATTTGCTAAGAATCCAGAGAGTCCTCTTTTGCCAGAACATTTTTATGAGCCTTATGTAATGCCTGGACGTAAAATCAATCCTCATCGTGGCTGGGAGATTTATGAGCAAGGGATTTATGACATTGCCCAAAATATCAAGGAAAATTATGGCAATATTGAGTGGATGTTGACAGAGAATGGTATGGGTGTTGAAGGGGAAGAAAAATTCCGTGAGAATGGAATGATTCAAGATGATTACCGTATTGACTTTGTAAAAGGTCATCTTCGCGAACTTCACCGTGCCATTGAAGATGGAGCCAACTGTAAAGGATACTTAATCTGGACCTTTATTGATTGCTGGTCATGGCTCAACAGCTATAAAAATCGCTATGGTTTGGTCGAATTAGACTTGGAAACGCAAGAACGTCGTCTGAAGAAATCAGGGCACTGGTTCAAGGAATTAAGCGATAATAATGGATTTTAAAAAGGACTCTGACTGATTATCCTAATTGGTCAGAGTCTTTTGCTAACAGGAGCGTAATTTGAACTATACCAATTTTTACTCTTGACAAGTGAAAGAAACAAGTATATACTGTTTTTGCTGGTTCTATAAAAGAGAAATCAGACTATACCAATTTTAAGGAGAAAGCACAGCTGGTCTGTGTCGTATATACTATGTGTGGAATTGTTGGTGTTGTTGGAAACACAAATGCAACTGATATTTTGATTCAAGGGCTTGAAAAGCTCGAATACCGTGGCTATGATTCTGCGGGGATTTTTGTCCTAGGTGGTGCTGAAAATCACCTAGTTAAGGCTGTAGGCCGTATTGCAGAATTGTCTGCCAAGACAGCTGGTGTTGAGGGGACAACTGGTATCGGACATACTCGTTGGGCAACTCACGGGAAACCAACGGAAGACAATGCTCACCCACATCGCTCTGAGACAGAACGTTTTGTCTTGGTTCACAATGGGGTGATTGAGAACTACCTTGAAATCAAGGAAGAATACCTTGCAGGTCACCACTTCAAGGGGCAAACAGACACTGAAATTGCCGTTCACTTGATTGGAAAATTTGCGGAAGAAGAAGGTCTCTCAGTTCTTGAAGCCTTCAAAAAAGCTCTTCACATTATCCGTGGTTCTTATGCCTTTGCTTTGGTTGACTCACAAGATCCTGAAGTCATCTACGTAGCTAAAAATAAATCACCACTTTTGATTGGGCTTGGGGAAGGCTATAACATGGTCTGCTCAGATGCTATGGCTATGATTCGTGAGACCAACCAGTACATGGAAATCCATGACCAAGAGTTGGTAATCGTCAAGGCGGATAGCGTGGAAGTGCAAGACTATGATGGCAACAGTCGTGAACGTGCTAGCTACACTGCTGAGCTTGATTTGTCAGATATCGGTAAGGGAACTTATCCTTACTATATGCTCAAGGAAATCGATGAGCAACCAACAGTTATGCGTAAACTCATCCAAGCTTACACAGATGAGGCGGGTCAAGTAGTGGTAGATCCAGCTATCATTAAGGCCGTTCAAGACGCAGATCGCATCTATATCCTTGCAGCTGGAACATCTTACCACGCAGGATTTGCTTCTAAGAAGATGTTGGAAGAATTGACAGATACACCAGTTGAACTTGGAATCTCATCTGAGTGGGGTTACGGTATGCCACTTCTCAGCAAGAAACCACTCTTCATCTTTATCAGTCAGTCTGGTGAAACAGCGGATAGTCGTCAGGTTTTGGTTAAGGCTAATGAAATGGGCATCCCAAGCTTGACAGTGACAAATGTCCCAGGTTCAACCCTTTCACGTGAAGCCAACCATACCATGCTCCTTCATGCAGGTCCTGAAATTGCCGTAGCCTCAACCAAGGCCTATACAGCGCAAATTGCAGCCCTTGCATTCCTTGCAAAAGCAGTCGGAGAAGCAAATGGTAATGCTAAAGCGCAAGCCTTTGACCTGGTTCATGAGTTGTCAATCGTAGCTCAGTCTATCGAATCAACTCTTTCAGAGAAAGAAACCATCGAAGCCAAGGTTCGTGAGCTTCTTGAAACAACTCGCAATGCCTTTTACATTGGGCGTGGTCAAGATTACTACGTAGCCATGGAAGCAAGTCTCAAACTTAAAGAGATTTCTTACATCCAGTGTGAAGGCTTTGCGGCAGGAGAACTCAAGCACGGAACTATTGCCTTGATTGAAGAAGGAACGCCTGTCTTGGCTCTCTTGTCAGATCCAGTCCTTGCCAACCACACTCGTGGAAATATCCAAGAGGTGGCAGCCCGTGGTGCCAAGGTTCTCACTATAGCAGAAGAAAATGTTGCTAAAGAGACAGACGATATCGTCCTTACGACCGTACACCCTTACCTCTCACCAATTTCAATGGTCGTGCCAACGCAATTAGTCGCTTACTTTGCAACACTCCACCGTGGTCTTGATGTGGATAAACCACGTAACCTTGCTAAATCAGTAACGGTAGAATAAGCTAAAAAAGTCTAGTTATCTAGGCTTTTTCTTTTGAGCAAATCGGTTGCTTGTACTCAAGATTCGTGTTAGAATAATTTTTCAAAATGAAGGACCGAAATAGACAAGGAGAATCACTGTGGTAGAATTGGGAATTTCAACATTTGGGGAAACAACGGAGCTTGAAGGGACTGGGCAAACTTACAGTCATGCCGAACGCATTCGTCAGTTGGTGGCGGAGATTGAACTGGCTGATAAGGTTGGTTTGGATGTGTATGGGATTGGTGAGCACCATCGAGCAGATTTTGCAGTATCAGCCCCAGAGATTGTTCTGGCCGCTGGGGCAGTTAATACCAAGAAAATCCGTTTGACCAGTGCAGTCAGCATTCTCTCAAGTATGGATCCGATTCGCTTGTTCCAACAGTATGCCACTATCGATGCTTTGTCAAATGGACGTGCGGAGATTATGGCCGGAAGGGGTTCTTTCACGGAATCTTTTCCCTTGTTTGGATATGATTTGAAAGACTACGAAGCCCTTTTTGATGAGAAATTAGACTTGCTTCGGTTAGTCAATGAAAAGACCAAGTTAGACTGGCAAGGTCGATTGAGCCAAACAATCTCTGGGAAAGAAGTTTATCCTCGTCCAGTTCAGGATAAATTACCCTTGTGGATAGCGACAGGTGGTCATGTCGAATCAACAGTGAAGATTGCTCAGGCAGGTCTACCGATTGTCTATGCCATTATTGGTGGTAACCCTCGTTATTTTAGAAAGTTGATTCAGGCTTATCGTGAGATTGGGAGCGAAGCGGGTTATGCCAGTCAGGAACTAAAGGTTGGAGCTCATTCTTGGGGTTGGATTGCTGAAGATGGTGAGCAGGCTGTAAAAGATTATTTCCATCCGACCAAGCAAGTAGTGGATGCGATTTCCAAAGATCGTCCGCACTGGCAGGAATTGCGTTATGAGCAATATTTAGAGCAGGTTGGGCCAAGTGGTGCTATGTTTGTGGGCAATCCAGATCAGGTGGCCGAAAAATTGATTCGCATGATTGAAAACTTAGGTTTGGACCGCTTTATGTTGCACTTACCTCTTGGTTCTATGCCTCATGAACAAGTACTGAGAGCTATTGAACTTTTCGGAACGCAAGTAGCACCAAAAGTACGGGCTTACTTTGCCATGAAAGAGGCTTAATAAAAAATCCTAATCAAATGTATTATAACTACAAATATTGTACAAAAAATAATCCCCCACGTGTTGATAATTTTTAATACGTGGGGAATTTTTCTATAGGAGGGCTAGTTTAGTTCTCTTTTTTGTTTTTTAGCAAGAACCCGAGACCTAGAAGGGCAAGGAGACTAATTCCTGCAAACAGGAGTTTGTGATCGTTTTTGGTTCCTGTATTTGGAAGTTCAGCTTGTTTAGCTGGGGTTGCAGGTATATTTTCCTTGCTAGAGTTTTCTACCGATTCGTTTCGAATAGCTTCACTTACAGATGCTGGTTGTGCTTCTTGTTCAGCTTGTGAATCAGTTGTAGCTTGGCTAGGTTTATCTTCTGTATCAGCTATATTTTCATCTGGTTTTGCAGAATCAGGTTTAGTTTGTGGAGCTGGTTCTTGCTGTTCCGGTTTGACTACTCGGTTTGACATATTGTCTTGGCCGTTATTTGGACCGTGTTCTTGTTTTAAGCTAGAAAGGTCAAATTCTGGTTTATCTTCCATAGCTGGACGGCTTTGAGAGACTCGAAGAACAGTAGCTGTAAGGGCATTTAATTTTAAGCCTTTTTCAGTCCATTCAAGTCCTTGCGGGTTGGCAATTCCAACTGGTCCTGCTTGGTTCTCATCTGCCAAAACTTCAGCGTTTCTTAGATGTGCAAAGGCGGTTCCTAAATTAAATTCGCGGGCTTTTTCGTCCGCATTGACAAAGACTGCATAGATGTCTCCATTTGGAGCAGTGATTTGGTAGCCAATCACTACATCCTCTTTTTCCACGCCATTTTGGCCAGGGACAGTGATGAGGTGGACACGGTCTTTGATATCTTGAAGACTCTTAAGTCGGAAGGCATCTGTAGATTGACGAAGGGCAATCAAACCTTTCATATAGTCACGACTCTTGACATTTTCAGGATATGCTTTTCCATCTGTAGCCTTAGTCCAGTCAAATTTGTTGACAGCATCACTAGAATCGTAAGAGTCATGGATGAAGTAAGGATAGTCAAATGGATTACCGTCTTTATCACGCAACAAGTGAGATTTGTTTGGTTTTTTGTCCTCTGTTACAGGAGTTCTGTAGGCTGGGTCACGGAATTGTTTGGTGCGACCATATTCCTGACCAGAGTGGATAAATGGAGTTCCTTGAGCTGTCAAGACCATGAGATTTCCAAGTCGCAAACGACGGTGGATTTCAGCATAGTTCTCGGCCTTGCTTGGGTCTTTTTTAATAGACTGAGCGATGATGTCAAAGAGGGTCAAGTTATCATGGGCTGCGATGTATTGGATGACATCTCCAGGGCTGTCTGCTTCAAAGTTGGTTGGTTGAGCAATCAGATTTTTAAAGACAGTGTTGATATCACGCTTGCCACCTGTGATAAAGGCAGGTTGACCTTCGTTTGGATAACCAGATTTGAGGTTGTTACGGATGTCATCTGAGAAGACAGCGACAGTATCGGTATGTTTCATCCAATCTTGGTCAGCAGCTCTAGTAGGCATATTTTCATCACCAGCATAGGTTCTCCAACCTTCACCCAGCATGATGAGGTTAGGATTAAGGGCGCGTGCAGCCTTGTAAGCTTCTTCGATAGAAGCTGCATCGTGGTCACCCATCATATCGAAACGGAATCCATCCACTTTGTAGGTATCAACTAGATATTTGATAGAGTCAACTAGGAGCCGTTTGGTCATATGGTGGGTTGTCCCCAAGCGTCCACCACCAAAGCTAGTTCGAGGTGTTCCATCAGCATCCATAAAGTGGTAGTAGTTTGGCTCTAGGTCTTCAAAGATATCGACTTTGGCTGTATGGTTGTAAACTACGTCCAGGATGGCTCCCATGCCACGTTTGTGGATCTCATTGATGAGGTTTTTAAACTCTGCGATTCGTTTTTCTGGATTTTTAGGATCGCTTGAGTACATACCAGTCAAGGAGAAGTAGTTTTGAGGGTCATATCCCCAGTTGTAGTTGCTGTTGCTTGAAGCATAGTCAGACAAGCGTTCATTGTTCTTCAATTCATTGACAAAGTAGTAAGACAAGACTGGAAGGAGCTGGATGTGGGTCACACCTAAGTCTTTGAGATAGTCTAGTTTTTCAATAAAGGCTTCAAAGGTACCAAATGGTTTGGTTAAGTCTTTTGCAATGGCAGGATCTGAAGTGAAGTCACGCACATGAGCTTCGTAGATAACGGCATCTTCACGAGTCTTGAAGTTGTGAATCTTACCATAAGTCAAGTCTTGAGGTCCTAGTTTAGCTGGATTTACAAAGGCGGCTTTAGCCACTTTATGGGAAGAGTCTGTTTTTGCAAGATCACTATTCCAAGCAGCGAGGGACTTAGCGTAAGGATCGAGTGCAAGAACAGTTTTACCTTGACGCTCGATTTGGTATTGATAATAGTAGCCAGTGAAATCTGTGATTCCTAGTTTGTTTGTGCTATCTAGAGTTTGTTTCCAAGTTCCTCTTTCTCCTTTTTCAAGAGCGACAGTTCCAACCACTTTTTCAGGGTCATTCTTGTCGTAGACAACGACAGAAACCTTATCAGCACTTGGTGACCAAAGAGTCAAATCAACTTGTTTTCCTTCTTCTTTTAAGTCAGCTCCCAGTTTGCCATCATAACTGTAAGTCTCATCTTTAAGTCGCCAGCTTGTTTTGGTAGTGAATTGGTCGGAATTGTAGCTAACAGTATAAGGATGTTTTGTGTCAGAGAAATCTCCGCTGTAGGTCACTTTCTTACCAGCCTCATCGATTGCGACATCGGTAATAGCTACTTTTTCTCCTAGGTGATTAGTGATGTTGGAGTGCTTGAGGATATCCTCTTTTTTAGCACCGACTAGTGTTGAAAAACTACTTTCAATGCTAGAAGTTCCTACGTGTTGGGCACCTGTCATACGTATATCATGAACATAGTATGGATTTGTGTAAATCGTTTCGTCATCATCTTTTAGGAAAATTTGGCTATGATTTTTCAAATCTGTAAACTTATAATCTTCTTTACGGATTTTCACGTCGTCTCCTTTTTTGCTCTCATCTAGTAATAAAAAGCCGAATTCTTTGGCGGCATCCTTAAGAGGAATGTCGATATAGCGACCATATTTGCCTGTAGCCGTAAAGTCTGTTCCGTCAGGCCATTGAGCACTGCTTGGATTTTTTACATCTCCCCAGTACCAAAGAGATTTCTTGTCATAGTTGCCGTCAGTGCGGTAGTAGTTGACGCGAACAGTACCTGCAGGTTGTGGCTCGTAAGAGAAAACCTTGTAATCTTGGTCTAACCAAGCCTCGTTCATTTTTGGAACTAGTTTTTCTACAGATTTATCGCCGGTTAGATTTTGCCCAGCTGTATTATTGATGAGGAAGCTAATTTTCTTGGCTTGTTCTCCCTTTAATTTGACATCTAGGTAGTAGCCGTAGTCATCTTTTTTGGCATCCTTGAAGGACAAGGCTCCGTTTGGCCAATTTTCAGATGGTTTTTCAACATCGTCCCAAGTCCATAGTCCTTGAGCATCCTTGTTTTCTTCAGGAAGCTTTTTGACGTGGATACGGAAATAGTTGTTTTCGATTGGATCTTCTGCCTTAGTTTCAGTTGCTACTGGACTAGTAGAAGTAGTTGGCTCATTTGAACGATCTTGCCCAGTTTGTGGTGCTGAATCGGCTGGAGTTGTAGCAGGAGTAGGTGTCTCTGTTGAAGGAGCTTCTTCTTTTTTTAGGGAAGCGTTTGCATTATTAGGTGAAGAAAAATCGCTTTCTTTCTTGCCAGCGATGTTTGTTGCATCAGTAAGAGGTTGAGTAAGGGAGGTCGTATTTCTGTTGCTGGGTTCGTTAGTGGTTGGTGTATTTTCGTTTGCTGAGATAGTTGGTGTAGCCATGGCAAGCAGAATAAGGCTTGCTCCAATAAGGACAGAACCAGTTCCATTTTTGAGGGAACGGATGCTGTAAACCATTTTTTTCTCAGTTTGAGATGGTATTTTTCTCATAATGATTCTCCAATCAATAAATTTCTATCATCAGTATAGCACTTAGTAAAATAAGATGCAAGCGTTTTCCTAAAATTAAAATAAAAGAAAAAATCGCAACAGGTTTTGCTACGATTTAGCTAGTATTTCTTATAGGAAAAGATTTTGTCAAAAAATCGTTAATCTCCTTGAAAAATCTAGCTAAATAGGGTATAATATAAGTAATCATTTGTCGTAGGTTTTGTCTGAAATATTGTCCAGACAAGGCTCACAGCAGTTAAATCTTCTGAAAAAGTCAGATTTAGCTGCTCTTTTTGTGCTTTTTTTCAGGATTTTGAGTACTTGTAACAAAGATTTAAAGATTCTGAAAATTTATCAAAGGGACACGGTGATAGGGGTTTTACAACCATATGACGATTAGAAAGCCTGATTGATAAGGCTTGGAACTTATTTACAAAGGAGAATCATCTTGGCAGGACATGACGTTCAATACGGGAAACATCGTACCCGTCGTAGTTTTTCAAGAATCAAAGAAGTTCTTGACTTACCAAATTTGATTGAAATTCAAACTGATTCATTCAAAGCTTTCCTAGACCACGGTCTTAAGGAAGTATTTGAAGATGTATTGCCAATTTCAAACTTCACAGACACAATGGAGTTGGAATTTGTTGGATATGAAATCAAGGAACCAAAATACACGCTAGAAGAAGCTCGTATCCACGATGCTAGCTACTCAGCACCAATTTTTGTAACCTTCCGCTTGATCAATAAAGAAACAGGCGAAATCAAGACCCAAGAAGTTTTCTTTGGTGATTTCCCAATCATGACTGAAATGGGTACTTTCATCATCAATGGTGGTGAACGTATCATCGTATCTCAGTTGGTCCGCTCACCAGGTGTTTACTTTAATGATAAAGTTGATAAAAATGGTAAAGTGGGCTACGGTTCAACTGTTATCCCTAACCGTGGAGCTTGGTTGGAACTTGAAAGCGACTCAAAAGATATTGCCTACACTCGTATCGACCGTACTCGTAAGATTCCATTTACAACCTTGGTTCGTGCGCTTGGTTTCTCAGGTGATGATGAAATCTTTGATATCTTTGGTGACAGCGAATTGGTTCGCAACACTGTTGAAAAAGATATCCATAAGAACCCAATGGACTCTCGTACAGACGAAGCTTTGAAAGAAATCTACGAACGTCTTCGTCCAGGTGAGCCTAAGACTGCTGAAAGCTCACGTAGCTTGCTTGTAGCTCGTTTCTTTGACCCACGTCGCTATGACTTGGCAGCAGTTGGTCGTTACAAGATCAATAAAAAACTCAATGTTAAAACACGTTTGCTCAACCAAACCATTGCGGAACCATTGGTAGATCCTGAAACAGGCGAAATCTTGGTAGAAGCTGGTACAATCATGACTCGTAGTGTGATTGAAAGCATTGAAAGCCATTTGGATGGCGACTTGAACAAGATTGTCTACATTCCAAACGATGCAGCCGTTGTGACTGAGCCAGTTGTTCTTCAAAAATTCAAGGTTGTTGCACCAACTGATCCAGACCGCGTCGTAACGATTATTGGTAATGCCAATCCAGATGACAAGGTTCGTATCGTCACTCCTGCAGATATCCTTGCTGAGATGAGCTACTTCCTCAACTTGGCTGAAGGACTTGGCCGTGTAGATGATATCGACCACCTTGGAAACCGTCGTATCCGTGCGGTTGGTGAATTGCTTGCCAATCAAGTACGTCTTGGACTTTCTCGTATGGAACGTAATGTCCGTGAACGTATGTCTGTTCAAGACAACGAAGTCTTGACACCGCAACAAATTATCAACATCCGTCCTGTAACAGCTGCGGTGAAAGAATTCTTTGGTTCATCACAGTTGTCACAGTTCATGGACCAACACAACCCACTTTCTGAGTTGTCTCACAAACGCCGTTTGTCAGCCTTAGGACCTGGTGGTTTGACACGTGACCGTGCTGGATATGAAGTACGTGACGTGCACTACACTCACTATGGTCGTATGTGTCCAATCGAAACACCTGAAGGACCTAACATCGGTTTGATTAACAACTTGTCATCTTACGGACATTTGAACAAGTATGGTTTTGTTCAAACACCATACCGTAAGGTTGACCGTGAAACAGGTGTTGTCACAAACGAAATCGTTTGGTTGACAGCCGATGAAGAAGATGAATTTACTGTAGCACAGGCTAATTCTCGTCTGAATGAAGATGGAACATTTGCTGAGAAAGTTGTCATGGGACGTCACCAAGGGGTCAACCAAGAGTATCCAGCTAATGTTGTTGACTACATGGACGTATCACCAAAACAGGTAGTTGCCGTTGCGACGGCATGTATTCCTTTCTTGGAAAACGATGACTCCAACCGTGCCCTCATGGGAGCCAACATGCAACGTCAGGCTGTGCCATTGATCAATCCTCAAGCACCTTACGTTGGTACTGGTATGGAATACCAAGCTGCCCACGACTCTGGAGCGGCTGTGATTGCTCAGTATGATGGTAAAGTTACCTATGCAGATGCTGACAAGGTAGAAGTTCGTCGTGAAGATGGTTCATTGGATGTTTACCATATCCAAAAATTCCGTCGTTCAAACTCAGGTACTGCCTACAACCAACGCACTCTCGTAAGAGTTGGCGATGTCGTTGAAAAAGGTGATTTCATCGCTGACGGACCTTCTATGGAAAATGGAGAAATGGCGCTTGGACAAAACCCAATCGTTGCCTACATGACTTGGGAAGGTTACAACTTCGAGGATGCCGTTATCATGAGCGAACGCTTGGTGAAAGACGATGTCTACACATCTGTCCACCTTGAAGAATATGAATCAGAAACACGCGATACAAAGCTTGGGCCTGAAGAAATCACTCGCGAAATTCCAAACGTTGGTGAAGATGCCCTTAAAGACCTTGACGAAATGGGGATTATCCGTATCGGTGCTGAGGTTAAAGAAGGCGATATCCTTGTAGGTAAAGTAACGCCTAAGGGTGAGAAAGACCTTTCAGCTGAAGAACGACTCTTGCACGCTATCTTCGGAGATAAATCTCGTGAAGTACGTGACACTTCTCTTCGTGTACCACACGGAGCTGATGGTGTCGTTCGTGATGTTAAAATCTTTACACGTGCAAATGGAGATGAATTGCAATCAGGTGTTAATATGCTGGTTCGCGTCTACATCGCTCAAAAACGTAAGATTAAGGTCGGAGATAAGATGGCCGGACGTCACGGAAACAAAGGGGTTGTCTCTCGTATCGTTCCTGTAGAAGACATGCCTTACCTTCCAGACGGAACTCCAGTCGACATCATGTTGAACCCACTTGGGGTGCCATCACGTATGAATATCGGTCAGGTTATGGAGCTCCACCTTGGTATGGCAGCTCGTACTCTTGGTATTCACATCGCAACACCAGTCTTTGACGGAGCAAGTTCTGAAGACCTTTGGTCAACTGTTAAAGAAGCAGGTATGGATAGCGATGCCAAAACAATCCTTTACGATGGACGTACTGGAGAACCGTTTGATAACCGTGTTTCTGTCGGAGTCATGTACATGATCAAACTCCACCACATGGTTGACGATAAATTGCACGCGCGTTCAGTCGGACCTTACTCAACTGTTACCCAACAACCACTCGGAGGTAAAGCTCAGTTTGGTGGACAACGTTTCGGTGAGATGGAGGTTTGGGCTCTTGAAGCCTATGGTGCATCAAATGTCCTTCAAGAAATCTTGACTTACAAGTCTGACGATATCAACGGACGTTTGAAAGCTTATGAAGCCATTACAAAAGGAAAACCAATTCCAAAACCAGGTGTGCCAGAATCCTTCCGAGTTCTTGTCAAAGAATTGCAATCTCTTGGTCTTGACATGCGTGTCCTAGACGAAGATGACCAAGAAGTGGAACTTCGCGACTTGGATGAAGGAATGGACGAAGATGTCATCCACGTAGATGACCTTGAAAAAGCCCGCGAAAAAGCAGCCCAAGAGGCTAAAGCAGCCTTTGAAGCTGAAGAAGCTGAGAAAGCAACAAAAGCGGAAGCAACAGAAGAAGCTGCTGAACAAGAATAAGTAGCTCACTTAGAATAGAAAGGGAAGAAATAGTGGTTGATGTAAATCGTTTTAAAAGTATGCAAATCACCCTAGCTTCTCCAAGTAAAGTCCGTTCATGGTCTTATGGAGAAGTCAAAAAACCTGAAACAATCAATTACCGTACCTTGAAACCAGAACGTGAAGGACTCTTTGATGAAGTTATCTTTGGTCCTACAAAAGACTGGGAATGTGCTTGTGGTAAGTACAAACGCATTCGTTACAGAGGGATTGTTTGTGACCGTTGTGGGGTTGAAGTAACGCGTACAAAAGTTCGTCGTGAGCGTATGGGGCATATTGAGTTGAAAGCTCCTGTATCTCACATCTGGTACTTCAAGGGGATTCCAAGCCGTATGGGCTTGACCCTTGATATGAGCCCTCGTGCCCTCGAGGAAGTTATCTACTTTGCGGCTTATGTGGTGATTGATCCTAAGGATACACCACTGGAACACAAGACTATCATGACAGAGCGCGAATACCGTGAGCGCTTGCGTGAATATGGTTATGGATCATTCGTTGCCAAGATGGGTGCCGAAGCCATCCAAGACCTTTTGAAACAAGTAGATCTTGAAAAAGAAATTGCTGAACTCAAAGAAGAGTTGAAAACAGCTACTGGACAAAAACGTGTCAAAGCCATCCGTCGTTTGGATGTTTTGGATGCCTTTTACAAGTCTGGAAACAAACCTGAATGGATGATTCTCAACATCCTTCCGGTTATTCCACCAGATCTTCGTCCAATGTTGCAGTTGGATGGTGGACGTTTTGCTTCATCTGACTTGAATGACCTTTACCGCCGTGTTATCAACCGTAACAATCGTTTGGCTCGTTTGCTTGAGTTGAATGCACCTGGTATCATCGTTCAAAATGAGAAGCGTATGCTTCAAGAAGCAGTTGACGCTTTGATTGACAATGGTCGTCGTGGTCGTCCAATCACAGGACCAGGTAGCCGTCCATTGAAATCATTGAGCCATATGCTTAAAGGTAAACAAGGACGCTTCCGTCAAAACTTGCTCGGTAAACGTGTTGACTTCTCAGGACGTTCTGTTATCGCCGTTGGTCCAACTCTTAAGATGTACCAATGTGGTGTGCCACGTGAAATGGCGATTGAGCTCTTTAAACCATTCGTTATGCGTGAAATTGTTGCACGTGATATCGTGCAAAACGTCAAAGCTGCTAAACGCTTGGTGGAACGCGGAGATGAGCGTATCTGGGATATCCTGGAAGAAGTGATTAAAGAACACCCAGTGCTTTTGAACCGCGCACCGACCCTTCACCGTTTGGGTATCCAAGCCTTCGAGCCAGTCTTGATTGATGGTAAGGCCCTCCGCTTGCACCCGCTTGTCTGTGAAGCCTACAATGCCGACTTTGACGGGGACCAAATGGCCATCCACGTACCGCTTTCAGAAGAAGCCCAAGCAGAAGCTCGTATCTTGATGCTAGCTGCTGAGCACATCTTGAACCCGAAAGATGGTAAACCAGTTGTTACTCCATCTCAGGACATGGTTTTGGGTAACTACTACTTGACTATGGAAGAAGCTGGTCGTGAAGGTGAAGGAATGGTCTTCAAGGACCGTGACGAAGCGGTTATGGCTTACCGTAATGGTTATGTTCACCTTCACTCGCGTGTTGGTATCGCAACAGATAGTCTCAACAAGCCTTGGACAGAAGAGCAAAAACACAAGGTCTTGCTTACAACAGTTGGTAAAATCCTCTTCAACGACATCATGCCAGAGGGTCTACCATACTTGCAAGAACCAAACAATGCCAACTTGACAGAAGGCGTTCCAGCTAAATACTTCTTGCCACTTGGTGGAGATATCAAGGAAGCTATCAGCAAACTTGAACTCAATCCTCCATTCAAGAAGAAAAACCTTGGGAATATCATCGCTGAAATCTTCAAACGTTTCCGTACGACAGAAACTTCTGCCCTACTTGACCGTATGAAGAACCTCGGTTACCACCACTCAACTCTTGCAGGATTGACAGTGGGTATTGCCGATATCCCAGTCGTTGATGACAAGGCTGAAATCATTGAAGAATCACACAAACGTGTAGAACAAATCACAAAACAATTCCGTCGTGGTATGATCACAGACGACGAGCGTTACAATGCCGTTACAGCTGAATGGCGTGCTGCCCGTGAAAAACTAGAGAAACGTTTGATTGCCAACCAAGATCCTAAGAACCCAATCGTTATGATGATGGATTCTGGAGCCCGTGGTAACATCTCAAACTTCTCACAGCTTGCCGGTATGCGTGGTTTGATGGCGGCTCCGAACGGACGTATCATGGAATTGCCAATCCTTTCAAACTTCCGCGAAGGTTTGTCAGTACTCGAAATGTTCTTCTCAACTCACGGTGCGCGTAAAGGTATGACCGATACGGCCCTTAAGACAGCCGACTCAGGTTACTTGACTCGTCGTTTGGTTGACGTTGCCCAAGATGTTATCATCCGTGAGGACGACTGTGGAACTGACCGTGGTCTCTTGATCCGTTCTATCGCAGAAGGAAAAGAGATGATCGAGTCTCTGGAAGAACGTCTCAATGGTCGTTACACTAAGAAAACTGTTAAACATCCAGAAACTGGTGCAGTTATCATCGGTCCAAATGAGTTGATTACAGAAGACAAGGCGCGTGAAATTGTTAATGCTGGTGTGGAAGAAGTGACTATCCGCTCTGTATTTACATGTAACACTCGTCATGGTGTCTGCCGTCACTGTTATGGTATCAACTTGGCGACTGGTGATGCGGTTGAAGTTGGTGAAGCAGTTGGTACAATCGCTGCCCAATCTATCGGGGAACCTGGTACACAGCTTACAATGCGTACCTTCCACACGGGTGGGGTTGCCTCAAATACCGATATCACTCAGGGTCTTCCTCGTGTCCAAGAAATCTTTGAAGCCCGCAATCCTAAAGGGGAAGCGGTTATCACGGAGGTTAAAGGACAAGTTACCGCTATCGAAGAAGATGCTTCAACTCGCACTAAGAAAGTCTTTGTTAAGGGTGAAACTGGCGAAGGGGAATATGTCGTTCCATTTACCGCTCGTATGCGTGTCGAAGTTGGAGACCAAGTAGCGCGTGGTGCTGCTCTTACAGAAGGTTCTATCCAACCAAAACGCCTCCTTGCAGTTCGCGATGTCTTGTCAGTTGAAACGTACCTTCTCGGTGAAGTACAAAAAGTTTACCGTAGCCAAGGGGTAGAAATCGGTGACAAACACATCGAGGTAATGGTTCGTCAAATGATCCGTAAAGTCCGTGTCATGGATCCAGGTGACACAGATCTTCTCATGGGTACCCTCATGGATATCAATGACTTTACAGATGCCAATAAAGATGTCCTTATCGCAGGAGGAGTTCCAGCGACTGGTCGTCCAGTCCTTATGGGAATTACCAAAGCCTCACTTGAAACAAACAGTTTCTTGTCAGCGGCTTCCTTCCAGGAAACAACTCGTGTCCTTACTGACGCAGCTATCCGTGGTAAGAAAGACCATCTCCTTGGACTCAAGGAAAATGTTATCATCGGTAAGATCATCCCAGCAGGTACTGGTATGGCTCGTTACCGTAACCTTGAACCACATGCTGTCAACGAAGAAGAATACCTTAATCCTCCAGTAGAGGAAGAAGGGAATGAAGAAACAACAGAAGTAGTTGTGGATACTGCCGTTGAAACTGTGGAAGAAACAGTAGAATAAAAAAGAATGGAGAACCTTCGGGTTCTCTTTTCTTTTCTGAAAACTTTCTCTGTTTTTCCATAAAATGTGGTAAAATAAAAGAAAGAAGCTGACAAAGGAGACAGGTATGGAACAAACATTTTTTATCATTAAACCAGATGGTGTAAAAAGAGGACTAGTAGGTGAAGTGTTAAAACGCATCGAACAGCGTGGATTTACAATCGAAAAATTGGAGTTGCGTACAAAGGTTTCAGAAGAGTTGATTGACCAGCACTATCAGGACTTGGTTGGTCAGAGTTTTTACCCACCGATTCGTGAATTTATGACTTCAGGACCGGTTCTTGTAGGTATCATTTCTGGTCCCAAAGTAATCGAAACTTGGCGGACTATGATGGGTGCGACTCGTCCAGAAGAAGCTTTACCAGGAACTATTCGAGGTGATTTTGCAAAAGCTGCTGGAGAAAATGAGGTTATCCAAAATGTTGTACATGGTTCAGATTCAGAAGAGTCAGCTAAGCGAGAGATAGCACTTTGGTTTTAAGAGTGGAGTGGCTCAATCAATTGGTTAAAAGCTCATTTGAATAGAAAGTATAGTTAATTAGTTTAAGACATGACGCATGATATCAAACTTTTTAGTTTTTGATATGGTGCGTTTTTTGATTAAGTGACTATTAGTTCGTCTCGCTCCGTTAGGTGCGAGACAAAAAAACACCCGCTATGCGGGTGCGCGTCGAAGGTTATACCCAAAAAACTCCAAACGCGATACAATAAAGGTGTTCAAGCCAATTGTAAAGCGAAAGGAGAAAAATATGGCACAAAAGGTTCTTTTGTCCTGTTCTTGTTTCAATTGATTATATTTCTATACTTTTTCTTCCTTTCTCTGTGAAAATCGCAAGTTTTTCCCACTTTTTCTCAATACTGAAACAACATCTTTCCAGAACTTCGATAATTTCTTTTTGTGTTAAATCATTATTTAACTAAATCTTTGGAGGTAATACGTTTTCAAAGCTACTTTTTTACCATAGGTTTTGAGCCTTCAATACAGATTACTAAGCCAAAAATGCTCTAAATTTTTGAAATTCTAACAAATTCCACTCAACTTTATCATCATCTTTGACTTTCACAATATCTTCCTCAAAATAACATGGAATAAAGATAGTTTTCTTTTGAAACGGTTGTAGGAGGAAAATCTCTCCTACACTGTTATTGATTCTGAGAGAAAATTGCAAAATATCATCTACCAAACTTTCAATTATTAAGATTTTTTGCAGTTTATCTGAATTAGAATCGCAAGGCTTCTCAATAATATAATTGTCGAATTTTTTCATTCTAACTTCCTCTCCACTATTTCTTCCTTTATCAAGAAAAAGTTACCTCAATATTAATAAAGTACAATTCTAAATTAACTCCAATTATTGATTCATGATAATATTTCAGTAACTCATCGTGCAATTAAAAACAAGGATTTTTATTTCAGACGATCCATCGTGAACACTTCATCAGCCATCTCCCAAATTGCCGGATTATGTGTTGCGATAATGATTAGCCTATTATCATCTCGAAGAGATAGCAAAATCTCCATAATCAACTGAGAGGTTGCTGGGTCTATTGAAGCTGTTGGCTCATCTGCCAAAATAAAGGGTGGATTCTTTAAGATAACTTTTGCCAAGGCAACCCGTTGCGATTCTCCGCCCGATAACTCAAAGATGCGCTTATCTAGGTCAAGATAAGCCAGGCCGACCTGTTCTAAAGCCTGCTTCTGCCTCAACCGCTGTTCCGACCGACTCAACTTTTGACCAATGAGACCTAGCTTAAGGTTTTCTTCAATACTTTGGTTTTCAATCAAGCCAAAGTTCTGGAAGAGGTAGCCCAATTCATGACGGAAAAAATCACTCGATTTATAATTGGCCAAGTCTTTACCTCGGTAAAAAATCGTCCCATCATAAGATTCTAATTTCCCAATCATGTTCATCAAGGTTGTTTTTCCGCTACCACTTGAACCAATTAAGGCATAGACTTTTCCAGCCTCAAATGTTATTGAAAGATTCGAAAATAACTCTCGTTCTCCAAAAGATTTACTCACCTGTTTAAGTTCAATCATATTAACCTCCCTTCAAAACAAGCATGGACATCTTGTTTTCTTTCTGCATTTGGACATGTAACTGTAAAAGAGATAGACCAGTAAAGAGTAACGAGACTAAGAAAGCAACTACTATCTCTACCATAAGAAATACACTCGCAATAAATCCCAGTAAAAACACACCCAGTTGAGCAAAGAGATAAGTGCGATGGATTTCTAAGAACCTGAGACCTGCAATGCGTTTGATAAAAATGGCACGTCTAAATTCTTCAAAGTAGAGCCTATTCATAGTGTTAAACAACAAGATTGAAGTTGCAATCCCAAGCACAGCTCCTGCTAGCATTACCCAACGTTCCCTCTGGATATTATCCAATAATGTGATGTAGTTGTGGTAACCTGTTTGCATTTCTGAGACCCAATTTTCAATGCCTTGTCTCTGGATAAGCTCCTGGGCATCAGACAATTGATTAAAGAGAACGTAGTTCTGTACTGCGTCTACCCAAAACAAAACGGACTGTGGACCAGTTGATTGGGGTGTTATAACAATGATGATTGGATCTTTCAAAAACTGCTGGTAAGAAATAGGGGTCGTATTATACACAAAACGATCCTGACCTGATTCCAAATAACCTACCGTAGCAGTCATTTGCTGTCGTTCATCTTGACTAGACATGCGACTGGTTAAGTCGTCTTCAAAAACAGATTTATAATGTTCTTCCTCTGAACGGAGGTGTTCAGGCAGCAATAAGACAAACTCCCCTACATCAAGGTGATTCATCTTTTGCTCAATAGTTGTATCTACAGGAATGTTTTGACGCTCCAAGTATTGCGGTGTGACGATAAGGACATTGCCATTCGGGCTGTAATCGTGCCATTCTGTAGAGGTTGTCAAGTTTTTGGAGGAAGCCATGCCATTTTGCAAAGAACGGTCAATTAACTGGTGTCTAGATAAGAAAGCCTTTTTTTCTGAAACAGCCAAATCCATCAATTGATACCAAGTTCTGAGTTTCCTTTGAGCTTGTTCATCAAAACCAGGACTCGCTCCTTCACGGCTGAATGATAGGGTAATCAGTTGCCTTTCCTGGCTCCAAGCCTCTTGTCCAATCCGATGCTGTTGCCAGGCTTGGGAATACTTTAAGCTACTCCCTATTCCCAGCGTTACAATAATAATCGCTAATAGTTGACCGATTAAAATCAAACTAATGATTCCTCTGACAGGCACTTGCCCTTTTATAATCTGCATCAGGTGTATCTTTTTTATCCCAACTGCGAAGAGTTGAGCGAAAAACAGGGAGATCGACAACAAGATGAGATTATAACTGAGCAAGCCTGCTCCTATGGTCATTAGGGATTGCGTTGGAAGCGACAGAATTTTTTGCATAAGAATGGCGAGCACGCCAGCTAAACTGAAACCAACAGCTATCCCTTTCAAATCCTCACCAACTGGTCTAAGGAAAATGGACCACCGTTTCTCTCCTGAAATGAGGCGAATGCCCGACGACCGTAATTGGCTAATTTGACTAATTAAAGTCAGTGCTCCAAAGGTTAAGATGAAAATCAATAAACTGATTAACTGAAATCCGTTACTAAAGATAGCCATTAACGTAGATAGTTTAGATGGAATTGTCAGGTGCATGTTAGTCAAGCCAAGTTGACTTAGCTCCTCCCTTAGCAAGTGAATATCTAGGTTTCCATCGAATACAAAATAGTTTGTTTCAACACTACTACTTTGAGCATCTTCTAGATTTTTTTCCTGTAGCCCATCAGGCAACTTTCCGTTCCCAAAGGTCGTATAAGAAAACACTGGAGTACCTTCTGAGTTAGGATCCTGGTGTTGAATCGCAATAAAGCTATCCGTTTCTTCTGCTAGTTTTTCCAAGCGTGTAGCAACATGCTGAAAAGTTGTTTCAGGGGAAGAATCACGTACAACAACGTTGGGGTAATAATGGGAAACATATGTATCAGTCCAAATGGTAAATACCCAAACAAAGAACAAACTAGCAAGCAGGTTGGATATGAGTATAAATAATTTTTTCATAGTGCATTCCTTATTCTAAAATAGAGGACAGAAATACCCATGCCCTCTATAAACTAACAAGCTTACTAAACTATTGATAAAAGAATCTTCTTCAATTATTCTTTACCATCCCGCATCAAATGTAATTTGCTCCCCAATTATTTGGATCATGATAGCCTCCATAGGTCCACTCGCCACCACGGTGAGAAGCTACCAAAACAGGAAGAGCCAAACTAAATGCCAAAACGGCAAGGGATGATGCAACTACATATTTTAATTAGAAATCTCAGTCTGAATTATAGTATCCTATTTTTTCCTCCTTTCTAACTGCACGTTCCTTTCTACAGGCAGAGACCTAATTTTATAAACTAATCTTAAATACTTTAGATTTTGTAACTCATAATTTTCAACAGTTGGTTAGCTATGAAAGCATTTTATCAAACATCTCCATTCTTATATCTATCTGGTATTGTTACAAGCTCTCATAAGAATACCTTTCTCTAAATAGTTGAATTTTAAAGTAATACGACATCAATCAGCCTTCCCAACATCAAGACCATTGGACTTCTTTTGCGATTGGACTCGAATCTCCAATTGTTTATTCTTCTGAATGAATTGTTGGTAAGGAATTGTGTTACTAAATGTAAAAACACATAGTAATGCTAATATAGCTAATTTTTGAATTCCACAATTTTTCTTCATTCGTGAAACCCTTTTCTTTTTCGTTATTCTTATTTTAACAGATATATTTTATTTAGCCAAGCATTTTTATGTAATTTTTGACTTTTTTATTTATTACCATAAAGAATTATTTGTTTCTTTAACTTACTATTTGCTTATTTTTATAATAAAATTAAGTAAATAGGAAGGTTTATTATCTTTAATGAATACACTCGCAGAGAAATTCAGATTGAAAAGAAAAGAGTTGAGACTCTCCCAACAAACTCTTGCAGAAGGAATTTGTGAACAGAGCCAGATTAGTAAAATTGAGAGAGGGCATTTCATTCCCTCCGCAGACCTTTTGTTCAAACTCTCACAACGACTTGAAGTGCCACTAGATTATTTTTTTAATGAACAAATTGAAATTAAATCTAACCTCTCTAATTTCAAGCAATTATCTGCTCGACTATTAGATGACAGAAATTATGACAATTTGGAATATATTTATAGAATAGAGATTGAACGAAGTACTTTTCTAACACTAGAAGACCGAACTTACCTTGAATGGATTAAAGCTATTATTGACTTCTATCAATATGACAGTAAGTGTGAGGCAATTTCTTCATTGGAAAATATATTATTAAAAGTCTCCTCAAATACTCTGATTTATTTAAAGGCGTTGAATACCCTATCTAATTTCTATTCCTTAGTGGGTCGTGAACAAGAATATGAGGCAAACTACTCTCATTTAATGGAGTTATATCAGACAAAAAATTTTGAGCATCAAGAGTTTTTATTTGGATACATCAGAGTTCGTTACAACTACGCTCACTACCTAGTGTCAAAGGAAAAATATAACGAAGCCATCCAAGAAGCTCTTGAGACGATTGAACTCTGTAAACAAAGACAGACAAGCTACCAACTGGCTCCCCTACTTATTCTTGTAGGAAATGCTGGAGCCAAATTTCTAGACAAAGAACAAGTCAAAAATTATTATATAGAAGCAAGAGAGTTATGTAAGATTTATAACAATCCTTTAATGTTGATGAAGATAGAAAATTATTTGAAGGAATTAGATACTGTTTAGTTAATCTTGACATTATAGTTTTTCTGAAACGTTAAATAACCTGTAAGGCTGATAGTGAAATGAATACTATCAGCCTTATTTCAAGTTTATATTCTTCCAAAATCTCTTCAAACCACGTCAGCTCTATCTGCAACCTCAAAACAGTGTCTTGAGCAACCTGTGGCTAGCTTCCTAGATTGCTCTTTGATTTTCATTGAGTATTAGTCTCTGGTGTTTGTTTAGCGTCTTAAAAAGACATTTGAGAAGATTAGAAACAGTTCTCTCTTTTCTCCGAGTATAATGATTGGCAGGAAGGGAGAGAAAAGATGAAATCAATGAGAATCTTATTTTTGTTAGCTTTAATTCAAATCAGTTTGAGTAGCTGTTTCCTATGGAAGGAATGCATCTTGTCCTTTAAACAAAGTACAGCTTTTTTCATCGGAAGTATGGTCTTCGTTTCAGGAATCTGTGCTGGAGTAAATTATCTTTATACCCGTAAGCAAGAAGTCCATAGTGTCCTAGCCAGTAAGAAGTCGGTGAAGCTTTTTTATAGTATGTTACTCTTAATTAATTTGTTAGGAGCTGTCCTTGTTTTGTCAGACAACTTGTTCATCAAAAATGCGTTGCAGCAAGAATTAGTTGACTTTTTATTGCCATCCTTCTTTTTCCTATTTGGACTAGATTTGCTGATTTTTTTACCCTTAAAAAAATACATGCGTGATTTGCTTGCCATGCTAGACAGAAAAAAGACAGTGTTGGTGACTATTTTAGCAACACTTCTTTTCTTAAGAAATCCAATGACCATTGTCTCACTTCTGATTTATATTGGACTGGGTTTGTTTTTTGCAGCCTATCTTGTCCCAAATTCTGTTAAAAAGGAAGTTTCCTTTTATGGTCATATTTTCCGAGATCTTGTATTGGTCATTGCTACGCTCATTTTCTTTTAGAGAAAGCTTGTTTTTATGGATGTTATGATGGTAATACTCTTCGAAAATCTCTTCAAACTACGTCAGCTCTATCTGCAACCTCAAAACAGTGTTTTGAGCAGCCTTCGACTAGCTTCCTAGTTTGCTCTTTGATTTTCATTGAGTATAAGTTTAGCAGGAAAATAGACACAAAAGAAAAGTTTTTGGTATAATAAGAATATGTACACAAAAAATGAAGAAGAGCTACAATCCTTAGGGGAACGATTGGGCCATTTATTAGAAAAGAATGATGTTTTAATCTTAACTGGAGAACTGGGTGCAGGTAAAACGACCTTTACTAAAGGACTTGCTAAAGGTTTACAGATTTCTCAAATGATTAAAAGTCCAACCTATACTATCGTAAGAGAGTATGAAGGCAGACTGCCACTTTATCACCTAGATGTTTATCGTATTGAAGGAGATGCGGATTCTATCGATTTGGATGAGTTTCTCTTTGGTGGCGGAGTGACTGTTATCGAGTGGGGAAATCTCTTAGGAGATGCCTTGCCAGATACTTATTTAGAGTTGGAAATTCTAAAAGAAGAAGACGGTCGCAGATTACATTTCCAAGCAAAGGGTTTGCGTGCAGAAAAGCTTTTAGAGGAGCTTCAACATGGAGTATGAATTGCTCATTAGGGAAGCAGAGCCTAATGATGCGGCTGAATTAGTGGCCTTTTTAAATCGTGTAAGTTTGGAGACGGATTTTACCAGCTTAGACGGAGATGGTATTCTCTTGACCAGTGAGGAGATGGAAATATTCCTCAACAAGCAAGCTAGTTCGGACAATCAGATAACCTTACTTGCATTCTTAAATGATAAAATTGCTGGTATCGTAAATATTACAGCTGACCAGCGCAAGAGAGTTCGTCATATTGGAGATCTCTTCATTGTGATTGGAAAAAGATATTGGAATAATGGATTGGGAAGTTTTTTGCTAGAAGAAGCGATAGAGTGGGCACAAGCAAGTGGCATTCTGCGTCGTCTCCAACTGACTGTCCAGACTCGTAATCAAGCTGCAGTCCATCTTTATCAAAAGCATGGCTTTATAATTGAAGGTTGCCAAGAGCGTGGAGCATATATAGAAGAAGGGAAATTTATCGATGTTTACTTGATGGGTAAACTGATAGATTAGTAGAAATATGGTTAAAAAAATTATTGGAATGGTGCTAGCTTTTCTAGCTGTGACAGTTTTGGGTGTCGGTGTTTTTGCGTATACTATTTATCAGCAAGGCACACAAACCTTATCAAAGACCTATAAAAAAATCGGAGAAGAAACCAAGGTTATCGAAGCAACAGAGCCTTTGACCATTCTGTTGATGGGGGTTGATACTGGGAATGTAGAGCGTACAGATCAATGGGCTGGAAATAGTGATTCCATGATTCTCTTGACTGTTAACCCTCACACAAAGAAAACGACGATGATGAGTTTGGAACGTGATATCCTGACTAAAATTCAACATAAAGATGGTAGTATTGAAGAAGCGAAACTAAACGCTGCCTATGCTGGTGGTGGAGCAGAACTTGCTATAGAAACAATTCAAAAGATGATGAATATCCATATCGATCGTTACATTATGGTTAATATGCAAGGTTTGCAACAATTGGTCGATGCAGTGGGAGGTATTACGGTCAATAATACACTAGGTTTCCCGATCTCTATCAGTGACCAAGAAGAATTTAACACCATTTCTATCGGCGTTGGAGAACAGACAATAAATGGAGAAGAAGCGCTTGTTTATTCACGCATGCGTTATCAAGACCCAGAAGGAGACTACGGACGTCAGAAGCGTCAGCGTGAAGTCATTCAAAAAGTTGTTGAAAAAGTTCTTAGTTTAAATAGTGTCAGTCACTATCAGTCTATTTTAAAAGCCCTAAGTACTAATATGCAGACTAATATTGATTTATCTGCTAAAAGTATTCCAAGCTTGTTGGGCTACAAAGATTCATTTAACACCATTGAAACACAACAGTTGAAGGGTGAAGGGGAGATGCTACAAGGCGTTTCTTATCAAATTGTTACGAGAAACCATATGTTGGAAATGCAGAA
The DNA here is from genome assembly GCF_047464945.1 of Streptococcus mitis. Taxonomy (GTDB): domain Bacteria; phylum Bacillota; class Bacilli; order Lactobacillales; family Streptococcaceae; genus Streptococcus; species Streptococcus mitis_EA. The sequence goes on from NZ_JASHAX010000003.1 coordinate 90,503, forward strand.
TCTTTTGAGACGTTCTTTGGGACAAGAAGAAGTCACTCAGCTTGAAACAAATGTTGTCTTATTTGAAGATTTGTTTGGACGGGTGCCTGTTAGTGACGAAGATAATTAACTTTCTTGATACAAATAAAAAATTAATCGTGGGAAATTTCCTGCGATTTTTTCAAAAAAATACGAATAGATAGGTAGGAGGAAACATGAAAGCAGAAATTATTGCTGTTGGAACAGAGATTTTGACAGGACAGATTGTTAATACCAATGCCCAGTTTTTATCGGAAAAACTAGCAGAGATTGGGGTAGACGTATATTTTCAGATGGCTGTAGGAGACAATGAAGCTCGTCTCTTGTCTTTGCTTGAAATTGCCAGTCAACGTAGCAGTCTGGTGATTTTGACAGGTGGTTTAGGGCCAACTGAGGACGATTTGACCAAACAAACTCTGGCTAAATTTTTAGGGAAAGAATTAGTCTTCGATCCTCAGGCTCAGGAGAAGTTGGATATCTTTTTTGCCCAGAGACCAGACTATGCCCGAACACCGAATAACGAAAGACAAGCTCAAATTGTAGAAGGAGCGACTCCGCTGCCAAACGAAACAGGACTGGCTGTGGGAGGAATATTGGAAGTCGATGGAGTGACCTACGTTGTCCTTCCGGGTCCACCAAGTGAATTGAAACCCATGGTCTTAAACCACCTTCTACCCAAGTTAATGACAGGAAGCAAGCTATATTCTCGAGTTCTTCGTTTCTTTGGAATTGGCGAGAGCCAGCTGGTGACGATTTTGGCTGATTTAATTGATAATCAAACCGATCCGACCTTGGCACCTTATGCCAAGACAGGAGAGGTAACCTTGCGTCTGTCAACAAAGGCTAGCAGTCAAGAAGAGGCGAATCATGCGCTGGGTATCTTGGAAAACCAAATCTTGGATTATCAGACCTTTGAAGATCTTTCTTTACGAGACCTTTGTTATGGTTATGGGGAAGAGACTAGTTTAGCCAGCATTGTGGTAGAAGAACTAAAAAGGCAAGGGAAAACCATCACGGCTGCAGAGAGTTTGACGGCAGGTCTTTTCCAAGCGACCGTGGCGAATTTTTCTGGAGTTTCAAGTATATTTAAGGGTGGTTTTGTGACCTATAGCTTGGAGGAAAAATCAAAGATGTTGGATATTCCTGCCAAGGATTTGGAAGAACATGGTGTGGTGTCTGCATTTACAGCTCAGAAGATGGCTGAGCAGGCACGAAGCAAGACCCAGTCTGATTTTGGTCTTAGTTTAACTGGAGTGGCAGGACCAGATAGCCTAGAAGGGCATCCAGCTGGGACAGTCTTTATAGGCTTGGCTCAAGAGCATGGAACTGAAGTCATCAAGGTTAATATTGGAGGCAGAAGTCGAGCAGATGTACGTCACATTGCAGTTATGCATGCCTTTAACCTAGTTCGCAAGGCTTTATTAAGTGACTAACTTTTGATATAATAGTAGATAGGTCTGAGGACCATTAGAATGTAGGAGAATAGAATGGCGAAAAAACCAAAAAAATTAGATGAAATTTCAAAAAAATTCGGGGCTGAACGTGAAAAAGCCTTGAATGACGCTCTTAAATTGATTGAGAAAGACTTTGGTAAAGGATCAATCATGCGTTTGGGTGAACGTGCAGAGCAAAAGGTGCAAGTGATGAGCTCAGGTTCTTTAGCTTTGGACATTGCCCTTGGTTCAGGTGGTTATCCTAAGGGACGTATCATTGAAATCTATGGACCAGAGTCATCTGGTAAGACAACAGTTGCCCTTCATGCAGTTGCGCAAGCGCAAAAAGAAGGTGGCATTGCTGCCTTTATCGATGCGGAACATGCCCTCGATCCAGCTTATGCTGCGGCTCTTGGTGTCAATATTGACGAATTGCTCTTGTCACAACCAGACTCAGGAGAGCAAGGTCTTGAGATTGCAGGAAAATTGATTGACTCAGGTGCTGTAGATCTTGTCGTGGTCGACTCAGTTGCTGCCCTTGTCCCTCGTGCGGAAATTGATGGAGATATCGGTGATAGCCACGTTGGTTTGCAGGCTCGTATGATGAGCCAGGCTATGCGTAAGCTCGGTGCTTCTATCAATAAGACCAAAACTATTGCCATCTTTATCAACCAATTACGTGAAAAAGTTGGAGTGATGTTTGGAAATCCAGAAACAACTCCTGGTGGACGTGCTCTGAAATTCTACGCATCAGTCCGTTTGGATGTTCGTGGAAGTACACAAATCAAGGGAACTGGTGACCAAAAAGATACCAATGTCGGTAAAGAAACTAAAATCAAGGTCGTGAAAAACAAGGTGGCTCCACCATTTAAGGAAGCCTTCGTTGAAATCATGTACGGAGAAGGGATTTCTAAGACTGGTGAGCTTTTGAAGATTGCAAGCGATTTGGATATCATTAAAAAAGCAGGAGCTTGGTACTCTTACAAGGATGAGAAAATCGGGCAAGGTTCTGAAAATGCTAAGAAATACTTAGCAGATAATCCAGAAATCTTTGATGAAATTGACCATCAAGTCCGTGTTCAATTTGGTTTGATTGATGGAGAAGAAGCTTCTGTAGAAGGTGTTGAAACTAAAAAAGATGAAGCAGTTCAAGCAGATTCTGTGAATGAAGAAGTAACTCTTGACCTAGGCGATGAACTTGAAATCGAAATTGAAGAATAAGCTGTTAAAGTAGTGGAGAAATTCACTACTTTTTCGTTGCCTTGTTCTGGTTCTCAGCTCGCGCATAGTTTGCTGTTTCTTGTCGCTCCTCTAGAAAGCTGATATAATAGCCTTATGAATAAAAAACGAACAGTGGATCTGATTCATGGTCCTATTCTTCCCTCGCTTTTGAGTTTTGCCTTTCCAATCTTGCTGTCCAATATTTTCCAACAGCTCTATAATACTGCTGATGTCTTGATTGTTGGGCGTTTTCTTGGACAAGATTCTTTGGCTGCGGTTGGGGCAACAACTGCCATTTTTGACTTGATTATAGGCTTTACACTTGGTGTTGGCAATGGAATGGGGATTGTCATTGCCCGCTATTATGGGGCTCGGAATTTCACCAAAATCAAGGAAGCAGTAGCAGCCACCTGGATTTTAGGAACTCTGTTGAGTATTGTAGTTATGCTACTGGGCTTTCTTGGTTTGTATCCTCTCTTGCAATACTTAGATACCCCTGCTGAAATCCTCCCTCAGTCCTATCAATATATTTCTATGATTGTGACCTGTGTCGGTGTCAGCTTTGCCTATAATCTCTTTGCAGGCTTGTTGCGGTCCATTGGGGACAGTCTAGCAGCGCTTGGCTTTCTGATTTTCTCTGCTTTGGTTAATGTGGTTCTGGATTTGTATTTTATTACGCAACTGCATCTGGGAGTTCAATCTGCGGGCCTTGCTACCATCATTTCGCAAGGCTTATCAGCGGTTCTCTGCTTTTACTATATTCGTAAGAGCGTGCCAGAACTTTTGCCTCAACTCAAGCATTTCAAATGGAACAAGGCCTTGTACGCGGATCTTTTGGAGCAAGGTTTGGCTATGGGCTTGATGAGTTCCATTGTGTCCATTGGTAGTGTGATTTTACAGTCTTCTGTTAATACCTTTGGTGCCGTGATTATTAGTGCCCAGACGGCGGCTCGACGCATTATGGCCTTCGCCCTTCTTCCTATGACTACTATTTCTGCCTCGATGACGACCTTTGCTTCTCAGAATCTTGGTGCCAAGCGACCAGACCGCATTGTTCAAGGCCTTCGAATCGGCAGTCGTCTAAGTATGTCCTGGGCAGTGTTTGTTTGTGTCTTTCTCTTTTTTGCCAGTCCTGCCTTGGTTTCCTTCTTGTCCAGTTCAACGGATGGCTACTTGGTAGAAAATGGTAGTCTCTATCTGCAAATCAGCTCAGTCTTTTATCCCATTTTGAGTCTCTTGTTGATTTATCGCAATTGCTTGCAGGGCTTGGGGCAAAAGGTCCTTCCTCTGGTTTCCAGCTTTATTGAACTAATCGGAAAAATCGCTTTTGTGGTCTTGATTATTCCTTGGGCAGGCTATAAGGGTGTTATTCTTTGTGAACCCCTTATCTGGGTTGCCATGACCATCCAACTCTACTTCTCACTATTCCGTCATCCCTTGATAAAAGAAGGCAAGGCCATCTTGACAACAAAAGTGTCATCCTAGCTGTATTTGCTAAACAAAATCTATTTCCTCTAGTGAAAATCGAAAAAACTTGTGTTATAATAAGAAAGATTAAAATGTGAAAAAAGGAGATTCCTAATGGGACGTAAATGGGCCAATATCGTAGCCAAGAAAACGGCTAAAGATGGAGCTAACTCTAAAGTATATGCAAAATTTGGTGTAGAAATCTATGTAGCAGCTAAAAAAGGTGATCCAGACCCAGAATCAAACACTGCTTTGAAATTCGTTATCGACCGTGCTAAACAAGCCCAAGTGCCAAAACACGTTATCGATAAAGCGATTGATAAAGCAAAAGGAAATACAGACGAAACCTTTACAGAAGGACGTTACGAAGGTTTTGGACCAAACGGTTCTATGCTGATCGTTGATACTTTGACTTCTAACGTTAACCGTACAGCAGCTAATGTTCGTGCTGCCTTTGGTAAAAACGGTGGAAACATGGGTGCTTCAGGTTCAGTTTCTTACCTCTTTGACAACAAGGGTGTGATTGTATTTGCTGGTGAAGATGCGGACGCGGTCTTTGAGCAATTGCTAGAAGCAGATGTGGATGTGGACGATGTAGAGGCAGAAGAAGGAACAATCACTGTTTACACAGCTCCAACTGACCTTCACAAGGCTATCGTTGCCCTTCGTGCGTCAGGTGTCGAAGAATTCCAAGTGACAGAATTGGAAATGATTCCTCAGTCAGAAGTGGAATTGTCAGGCGATGACCTTGAAACCTTTGAAAAACTTTACAGCGTTCTTGAAGACGATGAAGACGTACAAAAGATTTATACAAACGTAGACGGATTCTAATTTAACCTAGACAACATGATCCTAAGTGAGAAAATCACTTGGGATTTTTTCAATCAAGAAAATAGTTCTCTAGGAAACTTTTTTCTTGACATCTCTTTTCAAAGTGGTAAAATAGTTCTCATGAAAACTTAATTAGTTCCTAGGAGAACTAAATATGATAGTTAGAAAGGAATTAGTATGGATAAACCGATGTTGGTCTTTAAGCGTTTTGGTCATCAGATCCATCTGATGGTGCAAAAGGAAGCCAAGCGTTGTGGCATTGAATTTATGGGTGGACCACAAGGTCAGGTTTTGCGTTTTTTAGATCATTGTGAACAAAAAGAGAAACTGGTCTTGATTAAAGATATCGAGCAGGAACTCAATATTACCAAGTCTGTGGCGAGTAACTTGGTCAAGCGTATGGTACAAAATGGTTTGGTGGAATTGGAGGCGAGTCCTGTCGATAAGCGGGCTAAGTTTGTTCGTCTGACGGACAAATCGCGTTCTCAAATGAAGCAGGTTAAAGCCTTCTTTGAACGCATTGACAACCAGTTGATGGCAGACATTGATGAAGATGAATTACTGATTTTTGAGAAAGTCCTCAATCAACTACAGGAAAATATCAAGAGAATAGGAGGAGATAATGAAGAAATTAGCTAAACGAATTAGTAGAAAAGAATGGGGGATGATTTTACTAGCCATTCTCTTTACCTGCTTTTCGGTCTATCTAGAGTTGGAAGTTCCAACCTATATCTCGAAAATTACGGATTTGCTGGGAAGGCAAGGAACCAACTTGGATGAGTTATGGCAACCAGCAGGTATGATGGTCGGAATGTCTTTTTTTGCCTTCTTGTCCGCAGTCGCAGTTGGATTTTTTGCATCCAGAGTGGCTGCTTCTTACACTAGTAGGCTGAGAAGTGATATTTTTAACCGAGTTTTGGATTACTCGCAGACAGAGATTAAGAAATTCTCTATTCCCAGCCTCCTAACTCGTACCACTAATGATATTACCCAAGTTCAGATGTTGATTACTATGGGCTTGCAAGTGGTTACGCGTGGTCCGATTATGGCTATCTGGGCTATCGGGAAGATTTTAGGACATTCAGAATACTGGCTCTGGGCTGTAGTTGTGGCAGTGATTGTCAATGTTTTGATGACAACAGTTTTGATGACGCTAGCCTTTCCAAAACAGTCCTTGGTTCAAAGTTTGACTGATAAACTGAACAGTATCACTCGTGAGAGTCTAACAGGTATTCGCGTTGTTCGTGCCTACAATGCTGAAAAGTACCAAGATGAAAAATTTGCAGCAGCAAATGATGAGCTGACACGCTTGAATTTATTTGTCAACCGTCTTATGGCTATTTTGAACCCTATCATGATGGGGATTTCAAGTGGTTTGAGTGTGGCGATTTACTGGATTGGGGCCTATGTGATTAACGATGCTGCTCCGACAGCTCGTCTGCCTCTCTTTAGTGACATGGTTGTTTTCATGTCTTATGCCATGCAGGTTGTTATGGGCTTCCTTCTCATGGGGGCGCTCTTCATCGTTCTTCCTCGAACCATGGTCTCTGCCAAGCGGATTAATCAGGTTCTAGATTTGCATTCTTCTATCCAAAATCCTGCTCAAGTGCAGTTGGCTGATGAAAATCTCAAAGGTCAGGTCGAATTTAAGGATGTGACTTTCCGCTATGCGGCAAATTCGGAGGCAGTTATCGAGCATGTTAGCTTTAAAGCAGAAGCTGGTCAAACAGTGGCCTTTATCGGCTCAACGGGTTCTGGTAAATCAACTCTGGTTAATCTGATTCCACGTTTTTATGACGTATCAGCAGGAGAAATTCTAGTGGACGGAGTTAATGTTCAAAATTACGGTTTGGAAGATTTGCGCAACAAGGTTGGGTATATTCCACAAAAAGCTGTGCTATTTTCTGGAGATGTCAAGGGCAATCTAGACTTTGGACACAGTCAAGAAACACCGCTTAGTGAACAAGCTATGTGGCAAGCCTTAGAATTGTCCCAATCTAAGAACTTTATCGAGGATAAGGAAGCTGGCTTGGAGTCAGAAGTAGCCCAAGGAGGAACCAACTTCTCAGGTGGTCAAAGACAGCGTCTGGCTATTGCGCGTGCCTTGGCTCGCAAGCCAGAAATCCTCATCTTTGATGACTCCTTCTCAGCCTTGGACTACAAGACAGACCGAGTTCTACGCCAAGAGCTAGCAGAGAAAACCAAGTCTATGACTAAGCTCATCGTCGCACAGCGTATTTCAACGATTATGGATGCAGATTTGATTTTGGTTTTGGATCAAGGAAAAGTCGTGGGGCAAGGCACCCATAAAGAACTTCTAGCAAACAACGAAGTTTACCAAGAAATTGCCTATTCACAACTATCGAAGGAGGAATTGGAACATGGAAAATAAGAGAATGTCCCTTTGGAAACAGAGTAAACCCTATCTTGCAGGTCTCCAGTTTGCTCTTCTAATCGCCTTTTTAGCAACAATTCTATCCAATATTATTACTGTATATGGTCCAACTCGTATCAAGGAAATGACCAATATTATTGCAAGTGGTCTAGAAACAAGCGTGGATGTCGCTGCGGTTGCAACCATTGGTAGTTTTTTGGCCGTCATCTATGTGATTGGACTTCTATCAAATTATTTGCAAGCCTTTCTGTTTACAACAGCCATTCAACGTTTTTCAGAGCGTTTGAGAAGAGCGATTGCAGAGAAAATTAATCGTCTTCCATTGGGGTATTTTGATGGACATTCTCAGGGGGATACCTTGTCTCGTGTGACCAATGACGTTGACACTGCAGCCCAGTCCCTCAATCAAAGTCTGGGGACAGTTCTTTCATCCACTTTATTGGTCGTAGCAGTCTTGGTGACCATGTTTGGGATGAACTGGATTTTAGCCTTAGTGACGGTTGTTTCAACCCTTATCGGTTTTGCTTTCGTGTCCGTCTTTATGGGCAAATCGCAGGGCTTCTTTAAGAGTCAGCAACAGGATTTGGCAGCTGTCAATGGCTATGTGGAGGAAATGTACTCTGGCCATAATGTGGCGACTAGTTACAATGCTATTGAGAGTACCAAAGAAGAATTTGCGACATTAAACCATCGTCTGTATGATAGTATCTGGAAATCTCAGTTTATTTCAGGGCTTATGATGCCGATTATGATGTTTATTGGGAACTTTAGCTATGCCTTGGTGATTATCGTTGGTGCAGCCTTGGCCTTGAATGGGCAGATTAGTATCGGGATTATCGTTGCCTTTATGGCCTACGTTCGTATCTTTTCTCAGCCCCTTTCACAAATTGCCCAAGGGGTTACTAGTCTTCAGCAGGCTAGTGCAGCCATGGGACGCGTCTTCGAATTTCTAGCTGAAGAGGAGATGGAAGATGAATCCCATAAAGTAAGACAATTGAGCGATATGAAAGGTCAAGTGGTCTTTGATCGAGTATCCTTTGGTTATACACCAGAGCGAACCATTATTCATGACTTTTCTGCGACGGCTCATGCAGGTCAAAAGGTTGCCATTGTCGGACCGACTGGGGCTGGTAAGACAACTATTGTCAATCTTTTGATGAAGTTCTATGAGATTGATAAGGGAAGTATCCGCATCGATGGTGTGGATACCAAGGAGATGAAGCGTTCGGAAGTGCACGATGCCTTTTCAATGGTCTTGCAGGATACTTGGCTCTTTGAAGGCACTATACGAGACAATCTCATTTATAACCAAGAGGGTATTAGTGATGAGCGCGTGATTGAAGCCAGCAAGGCTGTTGGGATTCACCACTTTATCATGACTCTACCAGATGGTTACGATACCGTCTTGGACGACACAGTGACCTTGTCTGTCGGACAAAAACAACTCTTGACCATTGCTCGTGCTTTGCTGAAAGATGCGCCGCTCTTGATTTTGGATGAGGCTACCTCTTCGGTTGATACCCGTACAGAGGAGTTGATCCAGAAAGCCATGGATCGATTGATGGAAGGAAGGACTTCCTTTGTCATCGCTCACCGCTTGTCTACTATCCGAAATGCTGACTTGATTCTTGTCATGAAAGATGGCAATATCATCGAACAAGGAAATCATGATGAGTTGATGGCACAAGGAGGATTCTACGCTGACCTCTACAACAGTCAGTTTACAGAAGACGAAGCAGAAGAATAAACCCAAAGAAGGCTTGACGGCCTTCTTTTTCTGCACTATACTAGAAGACAAGTGCTTCCCTATAAGCAAAATTTGAGTAAGTGATGAGAAAATATATGAAGAATTATCAAGAATGGTATGACCGCATCGCTGGTAAGATTAAAAATAATCCTCTCTTTCTGAGATTGCTGAGAGCTTTCAATCGGTTTATGACAGTAGTCATGCCTATAGTTTATTTGACCTTGTTAGCTATTACCTATCTCCAAGAAGGACTTGGGAAGCAGGTCTTGATGTATGTGTTTGTCCCTGCGTCAGGTTTTGTAATTTTGTCCCTTCTCCGTAAGAAACTCAATGCCCCTAGGCCTTATGAAGTTTGGGAAATTGTACCGCTACTAGACAGAGATAGCCCTGGTCAGTCTATGCCCAGTCGTCATGTCTTTTCAGCAACCATTATCTCCATGGCTTGCTTACATGCTAGTTTATCTGTAGGGGTTATCTTGTTGGTCTTGTCAGCTTTCCTCGGTCTAGTAAGAGTCTTAGGGGGAGTGCATTATCCCAAGGATGTAGTGGTTGGCTATATGTGTGCTCTTGTGTGGGGTGTGATTTTCTTTCTATGTTGACCTGTAAGTTAATACTCAATGAAAATCAAAGAGCAAACTAGGAAGCTAGCCGCAAGCTGTACTTGAGTACGGTAAGGCGACGCTGACGTGGTTTGAATTTGATTTTCGAAGAGTATAAGGTGGTCCTACAACCACTTACGGGTCTAAAGTAACCACTTGCTTTTTTGCTCTTGTTTTCTTATTTTAGCTTTGATATAGTAGAGTCAGAAAGGAGATGGAATGAAGTTACGAATCGAAATTGACAGCAATTTAGAGGAAACTGAAATTGTCATCAAGGCAGCGACTTTGACAGATGAGATTGCGGATTTACAGCGCCTCTTGCAAGAGTCCAAGTCTCCGAGGTTGATTTTTTACAAGGGAACAGGTGAATATTATCTGGACTTATCGGAAATTCTCTTCTTTGAGACGGAAGATAGCAAGATTTATGCCCATACCCATAAAGATGCCTATGAAGTTCGGCTCAAACTCTATGAGTTAGAGTCTATCCTTCCTCGCTATTTTAGTCGAGTATCCAAGTCAACTATCGCTAATATTCGGCAAATCTATTCGGTGGACAAGTCCTTTTCAGGAACGGGCACCATTTCCTTTTATCAGACCCATAAGGAGGTTCATGTCTCACGACATTACCAATCCCTCCTAAAAGAAAATCTAAGAAACATGAGGTAAGAACATGAAAAAGAAAGCATTTGGTATTGTGTTGCTAGTATTGGCAGCTTTAATATTATTACAAGGAAATTTTGGAATCCCTTCATTCGGTGGGCAAATTTGGCCCTTGCTTGGTATTGCATTTTTTGCCTATCAATCAGTTGGAGCTTTGTTGCGTCGTCACTTAACTTCAGCCTCTTTTACAGCTCTAGTAGCCTTAATGATTGCTAACCACTTTTATGGCATTTTACCAATTCCTAATCAGTCATTGTTCTGGGCAAGTATTTTAATCGTAATGGGTGTCAGCGCACTCACTCATTCTAACAGAACTTGGAATGGGAAAAAATGGTGGTATGATGGTAAAAAGACCATTCTTACAGATAAGGAAGTTGCTTTTGGGACTGGGACTTTCTACAAGCAAAATCAAGAATTGGTAGACGACCAAGTAGAAGTTGGTTTTGGCAATGCCAAGATATATTATGACAATGCAGAAATTTTAGGAGATAGCGCAACCCTGAAAGTGGAAGTTGGTTTTGGCAATGCAGTTATCTATGTTCCCCAACACTGGCGAGTTGATTTAAAGGTAGAAACTTTCTGTGGTGTAGCCAAGGTAGATACTCCTCTAGCCCTAACCAGTAAAACTTTGATTATCCGTGGAGATGTGGCTTTTGGGAAGTTGGGGATTGTCTACGTTAAATAAAAAAATCTTCCAATTCCCTTGCAAAAATGAAGAAAGTGTGATAACATAGTACGGTATGTGGTGCTAGCACATCCGCTATATTAGATCTAATAGGAGGAAAACACAATGGCTAAAGTATGTTACTTTACAGGTCGTAAGACTGTATCAGGAAACAACCGTTCACACGCGATGAACCAAACAAAACGTGCCGTAAAACCAAACCTTCAAAAAGTTACTGTTCTTATCGATGGTAAACCTAAAAAAGTTTGGGCTTCAGCTCGTGCTTTGAAATCAGGTAAAGTTGAACGCGTTTAATAATAAAAGTAAGGAGACCTTAGGGTCTTTTTTCTTTTGTTGTGGGTATAAAATCATTTGAAAAACGGAGTAAATATCCGCTGATACAGTATTCTGCTTTTACACTTGGGCTGAAATATGATAAAATAGAGTATCAACTAGTTGAGGTAAAAAGGATGACTGTAAAAATTAATACAAAAGATGGTCAAATCGAACTAACAGATGAAGTGATTGCAACCGTCGTAGGTGGCGCAGCAACTGAGATTTTTGGTGTGGTCGGTATGGCTAGTAAAAATGCCCTCAAAGATAATTTCCAAGCCCTTCTAGGTAAGGAAAATTATTCCAAAGGTGTCGTCGTAAAAGCGGCCGAAGATGGCAGTATTGCAGTTGATGTATATACCGTGTTGAGCTACGGAACAAAGATTAGCGAAGTGTCAAAAAACATTCAAGAGCGTGTTCGTTTTAGTTTGGAAAACCAACTTGGAATTACTGCTCAGACTGTAAATGTCTACATTCAAAATATCAAAGTTGTAGGAGAATAACCGTGTCAAAAATTACTACTAGCTTATTTCAAGAAATGGTGCAGGCTGCATCAACTCGCTTGAATAAGCAAGCTGAATATGTCAATTCATTAAACGTCTTTCCAGTTCCAGATGGAGATACTGGAACAAACATGGGAATGACCATTGAAAATGGAGCCAAAGAAGTTGCAGACAAGCCAGCCTCTACAGTTGGCGAGGTAGCGAGCATTCTTGCCAAAGGTCTTTTGATGGGTGCGCGTGGAAACTCAGGCGTTATTACGTCTCAGCTTTTCCGTGGATTTTCACAAGCTATCAAGGATAAAGATGAGTTAACAGGTCAAGACTTGGCCCTTGCCTTCCAATCAGGTGTGGAAGTTGCCTATAAGGCCGTTATGAAACCAGTTGAAGGAACGATTTTGACAGTTTCTCGTGGTGCTGCTATCGGTGCTAAGAAAAAAGCTGAGCAAACAGATGACGCTGTTGAAGTCATGCGCGCAGCCTTGGAAGGTGCTAAAACAGCCCTAGCTAAAACGCCAGACATGCTTCCAGTATTGAAAGAAGTTGGCGTTGTGGACTCGGGTGGTCAAGGTCTGGTCTTCATCTACGAAGGTTTCCTTTCAGCCCTTACTGGCGAATATATTGCATCTGAGGACTTTGTAGCAACTCCAGCCAACATGAGTGAAATGATCAATGCAGAGCATCATAAGTCTGTAGCTGGTCATGTAGCGACTGAGGACATTACATTTGGTTACTGTACTGAAATCATGGTAGCCCTTAAGCAAGGTCCAACCTATGCCAAAGATTTTGATTACGACGAATTCCGTAACTACTTGAATGAACTCGGGGATTCTCTCCTTGTTGTCAACGATGATGAAATTGTCAAAGTCCATGTCCATACAGAAGATCCAGGACTTGTTATGCAAGAAGGTCTTAAATACGGTAGCTTGGTCAAGGTAAAAGTTGACAATATGCGTAACCAACACGAAGCACAGGTTGAAAAAGAAGCTGCTCAAGTTAGCAAGCCTGCTGAAGAAAAAGAGTATGCCCTGATTGCTGTAGTGGCTGGTAAAGGTCTAGCAGATATCTTCCGTTCTCAAGGTGTGGATTATGTTATCGAAGGCGGTCAAACTATGAACCCTTCAACTGAAGACTTTATCAAGGCTGCTGAACAGGTCAACGCTCGTAACATTATCTTCCTGCCAAACAACAAGAACATCTTCATGGCAGCTCAATCTGCAGCAGAAGTTTTGGAGCAACCAGCAGTAGTGGTGGAAGCTCGCACTCTTCCTCAAGGTTTGACAAGTCTTCTTGCCTTTGATCCAAGCAAGTCAATCGAAGAAAACCAAGAGCGTATGACTGCTGCTCTTAGCGATGTCGTTAGCGGAAGCGTCACAACAGCTGTGCGTGATACAACAATCGATGGTTTAGAAATCCATGAAAACGATAATCTTGGTATGGTTGATGGGAAAATTCTCGTGTCAAACCCTGACATGCACCAAACCTTGACAGAAACCTTGAAACATATGTTGGATGAAGATAGTGAAATCGTAACCTTCTATGTCGGTGAAGACGGAAGCGAAGAACTTGCCAATGAAATTGCTCAAGAAATCGCAGAAGAATTCGAAGACGTTGAAGTCGAGATTCATCAAGGTCAACAACCTGTTTACCCATACCTATTTAGTGTAGAATAAGATTAATGAAGAACTGAGAAATCAGTTCTTTTTTCTTTTTTAGTAAATGAAATCGGTATCTTTTTAATAAAAACAAAAATAACATTCATAAATAAACGTTAAAATAGAAAATTCAGAAAATTTCTTCTTTTGTCTTGAAAAATTTTGAAAAAGTGGTATGATAGTAACAAGTTATTTTTAAGAGGAAAGAAAGGGGAACAATGGAGAAAATCAGTTTAGAATCTCCTAAGACGGGGTCCGACCTAGTTTTGGAAACACTTCGTGATTTAGGAATTGATACCATCTTTGGTTATCCTGGTGGTGCGGTCTTGCCTTTTTATGATGCGATATATAATTTTAAAGGCATTCGCCACATTCTAGGGCGCCATGAGCAAGGTTGTTTGCATGAAGCTGAAGGTTATGCCAAATCAACTGGAAAGTTGGGTGTTGCCGTCGTCACTAGTGGACCAGGAGCAACAAATGCCATTACAGGGATTGCAGATGCCATGAGCGATAGCGTTCCCCTTTTGGTCTTTACAGGTCAGGTGGCGCGAGCAGGGATTGGGAAGGATGCCTTTCAGGAGGCAGATATCGTGGGAATTACCATGCCAATCACTAAGTACAATTACCAAGTTCGTGAGACAGCTGATATTCCTCGTATCATTACAGAAGCTGTTCATATCGCAACTACAGGTCGACCAGGGCCAGTCGTAATTGACCTACCTAAAGACGTATCTGCTTTGGAAACAGATTTCATTTATTCACCAGAAGTGAACCTACCAAGCTATCAGCCAACTCTTGAGCCAAATGATATGCAAATCAAGAAAATCTTGAAGCAATTATCCAAGGCTAAAAAACCAGTCTTGTTAGCTGGTGGGGGGATTAGTTATGCTGAAGCAGCTGCAGAATTAAATGAATTTGCAGAACGCTATCAAATTCCGGTGGTAACCAGTCTTTTGGGACAAGGAACGATTGCAACGAGTCATCCACTCTTCCTTGGAATGGGAGGCATGCACGGGTCATTCGCAGCTAATATTGCCATGACGGAAGCTGATTTTATGATTAGTATTGGTTGTCGTTTCGATGACCGCTTGACGGGGAATCCTAAGACCTTTGCTAAGAATGCTAAGGTTGCTCACATTGATATTGACCCAGCCGAGATTGGCAAGATTATCAGTGCAGATATTCCTGTAGTTGGAGATGCTAAGAAAGCTTTGCAAATGTTGTTGGCGGAACCAACCGTTCATAACAATACTGAGAAATGGATTGAAAAAGTCACTAAAGATAAAAACCGCGTTCGTTCTTATGATAAGAAAGAGCGTGTGGTTCAGCCGCAAGCTGTTATTGAACGAATTGGTGAATTGACGAATGGAGATGCCATTGTGGTAACAGACGTTGGTCAACACCAAATGTGGACAGCCCAGTATTATCCTTACCAAAATGAACGTCAGTTAGTGACTTCAGGTGGTTTAGGAACCATGGGATTTGGAATTCCAGCAGCAATCGGTGCTAAAATTGCCAACCCAGATAAGGAAGTAGTCTTGTTTGTTGGGGATGGTGGTTTCCAAATGACTAACCAAGAATTGGCTATTTTGAACATTTACAAGGTGCCAATCAAGGTGGTTATGCTGAACAACCACTCGCTTGGAATGGTTCGTCAGTGGCAGGAATCCTTCTATGAAGGTAGAACATCTGAGTCAGTCTTTGATACCCTTCCAGATTTCCAATTGATGGCACAAGCTTACGGTATTAAAAACTATAAGTTTGACAATCCTGAGACCTTGGATCAAGACCTTGAAGTCATCACTGAGGATGTTCCTATGCTAATCGAGGTAGATATTTCTCGTAAGGAACAGGTGTTACCAATGGTACCAGCTGGTAAGAGTAATCATGAGATGTTGGGGGTGAAGTTCCATGCGTAGAATGTTAACAGCAAAACTACAAAATCGTTCAGGAGTCCTCAATCGCTTTACCGGTGTCCTGTCTCGCCGTCAGGTTAATATCGAAAGCATCTCTGTTGGAGCAACAGAAGATCCGAATGTATCGCGTATCACCATTATTATTGATGTAGCTTCACATGATGAAGTGGAGCAAATCATTAAGCAACTCAATCGTCAGATTGATGTGATTCGCATTAGAGATATTACAGATAAACCACACTTGGAGCGCGAGGTGATTTTGGTTAAGATGGCAGCGCCAGCTGAGAAGAGCGCTGAGATTCTAGCGATTATTCAACCTTTCCGTGCAACGGTGGTAGACGTAGCGCCAAACTCGATTACCATTCAGATGACAGGAAATGCTGAAAAGAGTGAAGCTCTATTGCGAGTCATTCGACCATACGGTATTCGCAATATCGCTCGTACGGGTGCAACTGGATTTACCCGCGATTAAAAATCCAACTTAAATTTGTTAAACCAGCCTAAAAGGCAATAAATAATAGAAAAGAGAGAAAAAACTATGGCAGTTCAAATGGAATACGAAAAAGATGTTAAAGTAGCAGCACTTGACGGTAAAAAAATCGCCGTTATCGGTTATGGTTCACAAGGACATGCGCATGCTCAAAACTTGCGTGATTCAGGTCGCGATGTCATCATCGGTGTACGTCCAGGTAAATCTTTTGATAAAGCAAAAGAAGATGGATTTGACACTTACACAGTAGCAGAAGCTACTAAATTGGCTGACGTTATCATGATTTTGGCACCAGACGAAATCCAACAAGAATTGTACGAAGCAGAAATCGCTCCAAACTTGGAAGCTGGAAATGCAGTTGGATTTGCTCATGGTTTCAACATTCACTTTGAATTTATCAAAGTTCCTGCATATGTAGATGTCTTCATGTGTGCTCCTAAAGGACCAGGACACTTGGTACGTCGTACTTATGAAGAAGGATTTGGTGTTCCAGCTCTTTACGCAGTATATCAAGATGCAACAGGAAATGCGAAAAACATTGCCATGGACTGGTGTAAAGGTGTTGGGGCAGCTCGTGTAGGTCTTCTTGAAACAACTTATAAAGAAGAAACTGAAGAAGATTTGTTTGGTGAACAAGCTGTACTTTGTGGTGGTTTGACTGCCCTTATCGAAGCAGGTTTCGAAGTCTTGACAGAAGCAGGTTACGCTCCAGAATTGGCTTACTTTGAAGTTCTTCACGAAATGAAATTGATCGTTGATTTGATCTACGAAGGTGGATTCAAGAAAATGCGTCAATCAATTTCAAACACTGCTGAGTACGGTGACTATGTATCAGGTCCACGTGTAATCACTGAACAAGTTAAAGAAAACATGAAAGCTGTCTTGGCAGATATCCAAAATGGTAAATTTGCAAATGACTTTGTAAACGACTATAAAGCTGGACGTCCAAAATTGACTGCTTACCGTGAACAAGCAGCTAACCTTGAAATTGAAAAAGTTGGTGCAGAATTGCGTAAAGCAATGCCATTCGTTGGTAAAAACGACGATGATGCATTTAAAATCTATAACTAATTAGAAAGCAAAGAATTTTGCTAAAATAGTAGCTTCAGCTATTCGTGGGATATTAGATATACTTATTTAGGGGTTGAAATCATATGAATATTACCAATTTGTTTTCTATCAAGACAGGATGTGATGAAACTGATAGGCAACTGCAAAAACTATTTTTTCAGTTGGATTTACAATTGGGAGAATTGACAGATCAACTAAGAAAATTAGATTCTAATTTTGTTCCTCGTAGTCAATTTGTAGACACGTTGGATTTGAATGATGTAGAATATAAAGAAATTTTAAACTATTTTATCTTCCATCGTAATGATAGTGAAGAAAGTTTGGCAGAATGGTTATATGATTGGATTTCCACAAATCGTTATGAACTTCCTAAAGAGTTTTCAATTCGTATGGCTCATAAATATCATGAAAGTGTTGCTGAAGTTTTTGGAGATGAATAACTAAAAAAACAGTCATTAGTGACTGTTTTTTATAGAAAAAGAGGTTTTATATGTTAAGTTCAAAAGATATCATCAAGGCTCATAAGGTCTTGAATGGTGTGGTTGTGAATACCCCACTGGATTACGACCATTATTTATCGGAGAAGTATGGTGCTAAGATTTATTTGAAAAAAGAAAATGCCCAGCGTGTTCGCTCTTTTAAAATTCGTGGTGCCTATTATGCTATTTCTCAGCTCAGCAAGGAAGAGCGTGAGCGTGGGGTAGTCTGTGCTTCTGCGGGAAATCATGCGCAGGGAGTAGCCTATACCTGTAATGAGATGAAAATTCCTGCTACTATTTTTATGCCCATTACTACTCCGCAACAAAAGATTGGTCAAGTTCGCTTTTTTGGTGGGGATTTCGTAACCATTAAACTAGTTGGAGATACCTTTGATGCTTCAGCTAAAGCAGCTCAAGAATTTACAGTCTCTGAAAATCGTACTTTTATTGATCCCTTTGATGATGCCCATGTTCAAGCTGGCCAAGGAACAGTTGCTTATGAGATTTTAGAAGAAGCTCGAAAAGAATCGATTGATTTTGATGCTGTCTTGGTTCCTGTTGGTGGTGGCGGTCTCATTGCTGGGGTTTCTACCTATATCAAGGAAACAAGTCCAGAGATTGAGGTTATCGGAGTAGAGGCGAATGGAGCGCGTTCCATGAAGGCTGCTTTTGAAGCTGGTGGTCCAGTCAAGCTCAAGGAAATTGACAAATTTGCGGATGGGATTGCTGTGCAAAAGGTAGGTCAGTTGACCTATGAGGCAACTCGTCAACATGTTCAAACCTTAGTAGGTGTTGATGAGGGGCTGATTTCTGAAACCTTGATTGACCTCTACTCTAAGCAAGGGATTGTTGCAGAACCTGCTGGAGCGGCTAGTATCGCCTCTTTAGAGGTTTTAGCTGAATATATCAAGGGGAAAACCATTTGTTGTATCATTTCTGGAGGAAATAATGATATCAACCGTATGCCAGAAATGGAAGAGCGTGCCTTGATTTATGATGGGATCAAGCATTACTTTGTGGTCAATTTTCCACAGCGTCCAGGGGCTTTGCGTGAGTTTGTAAATGATATCCTGGGACCAAATGATGATATCACACGTTTTGAGTATATCAAACGAGCTAGCAAGGGAACAGGGCCTGTATTGATTGGGATCGCTTTGGCAGATAAGCATGATTATGCAGGTTTAATCCGTAGAATGGAAGGTTTTGATCCAGCTTATATTAACTTAAATGGTAATGAAACGCTCTATAATATGCTTGTCTGAGGACTAATAAAAAAATATCATATTATTTGCACAACTGATGTATAGGTGTTATAATGAGGGTGAAGAAAGGGGACGATTCCTATGGACTTAGGAAATCTATCGTGCTATTTCTACTACAACTCACTATAGCACCTATTATTTTTGATTCTGTTTATATTGAGGCGACAGAATTACTTACTATATATAAGGAAATTTTTTGAAATCCCCAATTGTATATATCCCTAATTTGAACTTTCGCTAAATATAATAGGAATCAGAAAAAATAATCAATGTTTGTGAGATGGTTGCTAGGTAAGTCGGCTGAAAAAACTCGTGAGATAAACAATAGTGCTAGACATGAAACAGCTAGTGATACTGTTTTTAAATGACTAGCTGGAAAGCGGGTATGTAATCAGAAGGTGCAAGATTGGACAAAGTAAGTAGTACCGGTTGTAAAACTAATAAGATATAGATAAGGACAGGAAAGGAACCAAAGAAGGAGAAAGAAAACGGAATGGTTTAGAGATAGTGTGGAGTGAAAGACTATCTTTAGTGGACTTGTTGATTTAAAAGGAATATATAGAATGAAATAGTAAATCCTGTCTATCCTATTGAGAAACTGGTATTCAGTATACATGAATATTTTTACAAGTTTAAAGTTTAATAATACAATTATTCTTTAGGAGCTTACTAATGGGTTATAGTAAGCAAAAACCTATATATTATCGGCTTTAAAAAGGAAGTAAGAAGATTCTGAATCATTTATTTTATTGAATATATGTTTTTTTATTGACAAAAGACATAAAAACGTATACAATAATATAACGTAAAGAAGAAAATAGGAGAAGAACATGGCTAAGTCAAACTTTGAAAAAGTAGAATCAGTTGTTGGCTGGGTTCGTGATAAGAAAATCACAGGCTACCGTATCTCTAAAGAAACGAATGCGCGTGAAATGTCTATCATTGCTCTAGCGCAGGGTCGTGCAAAAGTAAAAAATATTTCATTTGAAACAGCTCTAGGTTTAATTGATTTCTATGAAAAAAATCATGAAAAATTTGAAGATTAATCTTTGGATAATGGCGGATTCTTGAATAAGGTCTGCCTTTTCATTTTGATACTCAATGAAAATCAAAGAGCAAACTAGGAAGCTAGCCGCAGGCTGCTCAAAGCACTGCTTTGAGGTTGTAAATAAGACTGACAGAGTCAGTAACATATACCTACGGCAAGGCGAAGCTGACTTGGTTTGAAGAGATTTTCGAAGAGTATGAGAACAGCAAAAAGACTGCACGATTGATGCAGCCTTTTCTTTTTATTTGAGATAGCGTTGAAGGAATTCTTTTGTACGGTCTTCTTTAGGATTGGTGAAGAGGTCTTCTGGTTTGCCTTTTTCAGCAATCACACCCTTATCCATAAAGATAACACGGTGAGAGACATCACGGGCGAATTCCATTTCATGGGTTACGACAATCATAGTCAAGCCTTCCTGAGCCAGATCTTGCATGATTTTGAGGACCTCTCCAACCATTTCTGGATCGAGAGCTGATGTTGGTTCATCAAAGAGAATAGCGTCAGGATTCATTGAAAGGGCACGAGCGATGGCCACACGTTGTTTTTGACCACCTGAGAGTTGTTTCGGTTTTGCTTGCCAGTAGCGTTCTCCCATGCCGACCTTTTCAAGGTTTTCTTTGGCGATCTTTTCAGCTTCTGTACGTTCGCGTTTAAGGACAGTCGTCTGAGCGACAATTGTGTTTTCAAGTACGTTAAGATTTTCAAAGAGGTTAAAGGATTGGAACACCATCCCTAGTTTTTCACGGTATTGCGTGAGGTCATAGCCTTTTTCGAGGACGTTTTGTCCATGATAAAGAATTTGTCCATCAGTTGGCGTTTCAAGTAGGTTAATGGAGCGTAGGAAGGTCGATTTCCCGCTTCCAGAGCTTCCGATGATAGAGATGACCTCTCCCTTGTGGACAGTGAGTGAAATGTCTTTTAGCACTTCGTTTTGGCCATAGGATTTTTTGAGGTGTTTAATTTCAAGGATTGCTTGTGTCATTATTTCAAATCCTCCGTTTGCATTTGGTTAGCACCTGTAGTATAGGTATCCATGTCCATGCGGCGTTCGATGAAGCGTAGGATACGTGTTACGGTGAAGGTGAGGACAAAGTAAATCACGGCGATGATTGTAAATGTCTGGAAGTATTGATAGGTTTGCGTTGCCACTGTATTTCCTGAGAAATAAAGTTCGACAACAGAGATAACGTTCAATACAGATGTATCTTTGATATTGATGACAAATTCATTACCAGTTGCTGGTAGGATGTTACGGACTACCTGAGGTAGGACAATCTTACGCATGGTTTGGTTATGAGTCATACCAAGAGCAGTCGCAGCTTCAAATTGTCCCTTATCAACTGCTAGGATACCACCACGGACGATTTCAGTCATGTAGGCACCGGTATTGATTGAAACGATGAAGATAGCAGCCAGTGTACGGTCAAGGTTGATCCCGAAAGCTTGGGCAGTTCCATAGTAGATAACCATTGATTGAACAATCATTGGCGTACCACGGAAAATTTCAATGTAGACGTTGAGAATCCAGCCGACTAGTTTTTGTAGGCCGTAGATAGCTTTATTTTCAGAGAGGGGAGCAGTACGGAAAACACCAATGGCAAGACCGATAATGAGACCTATGATGGTTCCGACGATAGAGATTAAAAGAGTGATACCAGCACCACGCAAGAGTTGTTGCCAGTTTTCAGAAAGAATTTTAGCGACTTGGCTAAAGAAATTACTGCTAGTCTCTTCAGTTGTTGTAGCTTCGGCAGGTTGTTCCTTGATCATACGATCCATCAAGGCAACTTGGTCATCTTTTGAAATAGTTTCAATGCTGGCATTGATTTGGCTAATACGATTGTCATCTTTACGAAGTCCGATGGCGATAGCTGTATCTTCTTCCCCAGTCTTGAAACCTGGTTCTACTTGGACCATCTTAAACTTAGAGTTAGCAGCTTCAGCAGTCAGAGCTTCTGGGCGTTCAGAAACATAAGCATCGATGACACCAGCCTCAAGAGCTTGGCGCATTTGAGCGAAGTCTCCCATAGCTGTTTCTTTTTTAGCACCTGTGATTTGTGCAATCAAGTCATAAAGGTAGACACCTTGTTGAGAAGTGATTTTGGCACCGTTAAAGTCCTCCAAAGATTTGGCATTTGCATAGGCAGAATCTTTTTTGACAAGCAAAACTGGTTCGCTAGTGTAGTAACTGCTTGAAAAGGCAATTTCTTGTTTGCGTTCGGCAGTTGGACTCATACCTGCGATAATCATGTCAATCTTACCAGAAGTAAGGGCAGGGACTAGACCTTCCCACTTTGTTTTAACAACTAAAGGTTCTTTACCTAAGTCCTTAGCGATTTTCTTGGCGATTTGAACATCGTATCCGTTAGCATACTGGTTAGTCCCATCGATTTTGACAGCCCCATTGCTATCATCATCCTGAGTCCAGTTAAAGGGAGCATATGCTGCTTCCATCCCGATGCGTAAATATTCATCGGCTTGGGCAACATTGACAAGTCCCAGCATCAGCAAGAGACTTGTGAAAATAGATAAGTATATTTTTCTCATGATTTCTCCTATTTCTAATCTATTAAAAAATAACTGTCTCCTATTTTATCGAAAAAAACTCTATTTTTCAATATAGGTAAGCCCTTACTTGAGAAAAAATGATATAATGATAGCAAAGATAAAAAGGGGGCTTAGTTGATGAAAAAAACTTTTTTCTTACTGGTGTTAGGCTTGTTTTGCTTTCTTCCACTCTCTGTTTTTGCCATTGATTTCAAGATAAACTCTTACCAAGGGGATTTGTATATTCATGCAGACAATACAGCAGAATTTAGACAAAAGATAGTTTATCAGTTTGAGGAGGACTTTAAGGGCCAAATCGTAGGACTTGGACGTGCTGGCAAGATGCCTAGTGGATTTGACATTGATCCTCATCCAAAGGTTCAGGCTGCGAAAAATGGTGCTGAACTAGCAGACGTTACTAGCGAAGTGATAGAAGGAGCAGATGGTTATACTGTTAAAGTTTATAATCCAGGTCAAGAAGGCGACACAGTTGAAGTTGACCTCGTTTGGAACTTAAAGAATTTGCTTTTCCTTTATGATGATATCGCTGAATTAAATTGGCAACCTTTAACAGATAGTTCAGGGACTATTGGAAAGTTTGAATTTCATGTAAGGGGAGACAAGGGGGCTGAAAAACTCTTTTTCCATACAGGCAAACTTTTTAGAGAGGGAACGGTTGAAAAGAGTAATCTTGATTATACTATTCGTTTGGACAATCTTCCAGCTAAGCGTGGAGTTGAATTGCATGCCTACTGGCCTCGAACCGATTTTGCTAATGCTACGGATCAGGGATTGAAAGGGAATCGTTTAGAAGAGTTTAATAAGATAGAAGACTCGATTGTTAAAGAAAAAGAGCAAAGTAAACAACTCGTTACGTGGGTGTTTCCTTCGATACTTTCCATCTCCTTGTTATTGAGTATTTGCTTTTATTTTATTTATAGAAGAAAGACCACTCCTTCGATCAAATATGCCAAAAATCATCGTCTTTATGAACCACCAATGGAATTAGAGCCTATGGTTTTATCAGAAGCAGTCTACTCGACCTCCTTGGAGGAAGTGAGTCCTCTAACTAAAGGAGCTGGAAAATTCACCTTTGACCAACTTATTCAAGCTACCTTGCTAGATGTGATAGACCGTGGGAATGTCTCTATCATTTCAGAAGGAGATGCAGTTGGCTTGAGGCTAGTAAAAGAAGATGGTTTGTCCAGTTTTGAGAAAGACTGTCTAAATCTGGTTTTTTCAGGCAAAAAAGAAGAAACTCTTTCCAATTTGTTTGCGGATTACAAGGTATCTGATAGTCTTTATCGTAGAGCAAAAGTCTCTGATGAAAAACGGATTCAAGCAAGAGGGCTTCAACTCAAATCTTCTTTTGAAGAAGTATTGAAAGAGATGCAAGAAGGGGTGAGAAATCGAGTTTCTTTCTGGGGGCTTCCGGATTATTATCGTCCCTTGAATGGTGGAGAAAAGGCCTTGCAAGTGGGGATGGGACTCTCTACTATCCTACCCCTATTTATCGGATTTGGTTTGTTCTTGTACAGTTTGGATGTTTATGGCTATCTTTTCCTCCCCTTGCCTATACTTGGCTTTCTAGGTTTGGTTTTGGCTGTTTTCTATTATTGGAAGCTTCGATTAGATAATCGTGATGGTGTCCTAAATGAAGCAGGAGCAGAAGTATACTATCTCTGGACCAGTTTTGAAAATATGTTGCGTGAGATTGCACGATTGGATCAGGCTGAATTGGAAAGTATTGTGGTCTGGAATCGCCTCTTGGTCTATGCGACCTTGTTTGGTTATGCAGACAAGGTCAGTCATTTGATGAAGGTTCATCATATTCAAGTGGAAAATCCAGATATCAATCTATATGTAGCTTATGGCTGGCATAGTATGTTTTATCATTCAAGCGCGCAAATGAGCCATTATGCCAGCGTTGCAAATACAGCAAGTACCTACTCTGTATCTTCTGGAAGTGGAAGTTCTGGCGGTGGCTTCTCTGGAGGCGGAGGTGGTGGAAGTATCGGTGCCTTTTAAAGAGAACTGCCATAGACTGAAAAAATATGCTATAATGGAAGATAGAAAAAGGAGTAATCTATGTATCTTATTGAAATTTTAAAATCTATCTTCTTCGGGATTGTTGAAGGAATTACGGAATGGTTGCCGATTTCCAGTACAGGTCACTTGATTTTAGCAGAGGAGTTTATCCAATACCAAAATCAGAATGAATCTTTTATGTCCATGTTTAATGTTGTGATTCAGCTTGGTGCGATTTTAGCGGTTATGGTCATTTACTTTAACAAGCTCAATCCTTTCAAACCGACTAAGGACAAGCAGGAAGTTCGTAAGACTTGGAGACTGTGGTTGAAGGTCTTGATTGCGACCTTGCCTTTGCTTGGTGTCTTTAAATTTGACGATTGGTTTGATACCCACTTCCATAACATGGTTTCTGTTGCTCTCATGTTGATTATCTACGGGATTGCCTTTATCTATTTGGAAAAGCGCAATAAGGCGCGTGCTATCGAACCAAGTGTAACAGAGTTGGACAAGCTTCCTTATACGACAGCCTTCTATATCGGACTCTTCCAAGTTCTTGCTCTTTTACCAGGGACTAGCCGTTCTGGGGCAACGATTGTCGGTGGTTTGTTAAATGGAACCAGTCGTTCTGTTGTGACAGAATTTACCTTCTATCTAGGGATTCCTGTTATGTTTGGAGCTAGCGCCTTAAAGATTTTCAAATTTGTAAAAGCAGGACAGCTCCTGAGCTTTGGGCAATTGTTCTTGCTCTTGGTTGCGATGGGAGTCGCTTTTGCAGTTAGTATGGTGGCTATTCGCTTTTTGACCAGCTATGTGAAAAAACACGATTTTACCCTTTTTGGTAAATACCGCATCGTGCTTGGTAGTGTTTTGCTACTTTACAGTTTTGTCCGTTTATTTGTATAAGAAAAACCTTGAAGGGGCAACTCTTCAAGGTTTTATACTCTTCGAAAATCAAATTCAAACCACGTCAGCTTCGCCTTGCCGTACTCAAGTACAGCCTGCGGCTAGCTTTCTAGTTTGCTCTTTGATTTTCATTGAGTATTAAAATCCAGTCACGGTAATCCCTAGCAGGCGGACACCTCTTTCTTTCTCGCTTAATTCTTCATAGAGTTGTAGGGCTATTTGGCTTATCTGACTAGCATCCTGTGTTTTTTGAGCAAGACTTTTTCGTTTAGTAAGAGTTGAAAAGTCTTCGTAGCGGATTTTCAAAATGACAATTTTTCCAGCTTTTTCTTGCTGATTGAGATTGAGAGCGACCCTTTCTGATAGGAGAGTCAGCTCTTTTTTGATGTCCTCCTCGGCACGGAGAATCTTTCCATAGGTTTTCTCCTTCCCAATTGATTTACGGATGCGATTGGATTTGACGGGGGAATTGTGGATGCCACGTGCCTTTCGATAAAGGTCATAACCCAGTCTACCAAAACGGTCTATTAGGGTCACCTCAGGAACTTCAAGTAGGTCAGCGCCAGTAAAAACTCCCATTTGATGAAGACGTTCTACTGTCTTTTTTCCTACTCCATGAAACTTGGAAATGTCCATTTGTTTGAGAAAATCCTCAGCCTGGTCAGGTAGAATCACTGTCAGACCATGTGGCTTTTGATAATCACTGGCCATTTTAGCTAAGAATTTGTTGTAAGAAACGCCAGCAGAAGCAGTTAGATGGAGTTCTTGCCAGATATCCTCTTGAATGAGGCGAGCGATTTTGACCGCTGACCTGATACCGAGTTTATTTTCTGTTACATCCAAATAGGCTTCGTCAATACTCATAGGTTCAATCAAATCTGTATAGCGCTTAAAAATAGCTCGAATCTGGAGTCCCACAGATTTGTATTTTTCATAATTCCCTGAGATAAAGACGGCCTGGGGGCAACGTTCATAGGCTTCTTTAGAACTCATGGCTGAATGGACACCAAAAGCTCGAGCCTCATAGCTACAGGTAGAAACGACTCCCCGCCCACCTGTTTGCCGAGGGTCGCTTCCGATAATGACAGGTTTTCCTCTGAGTTTAGGATTATCCCTGATTTCTACCGCAGCAAAAAAGGCATCCATGTCAATATGGATGATTTTTCTTGACAAATCATTTAACAAAGGAAAAATCAACATGCCTAGCCCCCCTTTTTACAGCTTATTTTCTTTTATTATACCCTTTTTTCTGAAAAAAGGAAAAAAGGGTATATTTTTTTCAAAAATATAATACAGTTTGGGATAAAACACAGACTGTTTTAGAAAAGAAAGTGTAAAAATAGGGATTTACCACTTGTTGAAAACGATTACTGTATGGTATACTTGTCTCATGAATGTAACAGATGGTTGTTACTAGAAAGAAAAAAGAGGACATTAACATGGTTGTTAAGACAGTTGTTGAAGCACAAGATATTTTTGACAAAGCTTGGGAAGGCTTCAAAGGCGTAGATTGGAAAGAAAAAGCAAGTGTATCACGCTTCGTACAAGCTAACTACACACCTTATGATGGAGACGAAAGCTTCCTTGCTGGACCAACAGAACGTTCACTTCACATCAAAAAAATTGTAGAAGAAACTAAAGCACACTACGAAGAAACTCGTTTCCCAATGGACACTCGTCCAACATCTATCGCTGATATCCCTGCTGGATTTATCGACAAAGAAAACGAAGTTATCTTCGGTATCCAAAATGACGAACTCTTCAAATTGAACTTCATGCCAAAAGGTGGTATCCGTATGGCTGAAACTACTTTGAAAGAAAATGGATACGAACCAGACCCAGCTGTTCACGAAATCTTCACTAAATACGTAACAACAGTTAACGACGGTATCTTCCGTGCCTACACTTCAAACATCCGTCGCGCTCGTCACGCTCACACTGTAACTGGTCTTCCAGATGCATACTCACGCGGACGTATCATCGGTGTTTACGCACGTCTTGCTCTTTACGGTGCAGACTACTTGATGCAAGAAAAAGTAAACGACTGGAATGCAATCGAGGAAATCGATGAAGAAACAATCCGTCTTCGTGAAGAAATCAACCTTCAATACCAAGCATTGCAACAAGTTGTTCGCTTGGGTGACCTTTACGGAGTTGATGTTCGCAAACCAGCGATGAACGTTAAAGAAGCGATCCAATGGGTTAACATCGCCTTCATGTCTGTCTGCCGTGTTATCAACGGTGCTGCTACATCTCTTGGACGTGTACCAATCGTATTGGACATCTTTGCAGAACGTGACCTTGCTCGTGGTACATTTACTGAATCAGAAATCCAAGAATTCGTTGATGATTTCGTTATGAAACTTCGTACAGTTAAATTTGCTCGTACAAAAGCTTACGACCAATTGTACTCAGGTGACCCAACCTTCATCACAACTTCTATGGCTGGTATGGGTAACGACGGTCGTCACCGTGTTACTAAGATGGACTACCGTTTCTTGAACACTCTTGACAACATCGGTAACTCACCAGAACCAAACTTGACAGTTCTTTGGACTGATAAATTGCCATACAACTTCCGTCGCTACTGTATGCACATGAGCCACAAACACTCTTCTATCCAATATGAAGGTGTAACAACAATGGCTAAAGACGGATATGGTGAAATGAGCTGTATCTCATGCTGTGTGTCTCCGCTTGACCCAGAAAATGAAGAACAACGCCACAACATCCAGTACTTCGGTGCGCGTGTAAACGTATTGAAAGCCCTTCTTACTGGTTTGAACGGTGGTTACGACGATGTTCACAAAGACTACAAAGTATTTGACATCGAACCAATCCGTGACGAAGTTCTTGAATTTGAATCAGTTAAAGCTAACTTTGAAAAATCTCTTGACTGGTTGACTGACACTTACGTAGATGCTTTGAACATCATCCACTACATGACTGATAAGTACAACTACGAAGCTGTTCAAATGGCCTTCTTGCCAACTAAACAACGTGCTAACATGGGATTCGGTATCTGTGGATTTGCCAACACTGTTGATACATTGTCAGCTATCAAATACGCTACAGTTAAACCAATCCGTGATGAAAATGGCTATATCTACGATTATGAAACAATCGGTGAATACCCACGTTGGGGTGAAGATGACCCACGTTCAAACGAATTGGCAGAATGGTTGATCGAAGCTTACACAACTCGTCTACGTAGCCACAAACTTTACAAAGACGCAGAAGCTACTGTATCACTTTTGACAATCACATCTAACGTTGCTTACTCTAAACAAACTGGTAACTCACCAGTCCACAAAGGTGTATACCTCAACGAAGATGGTTCTGTGAACTTGTCTAAACTTGAATTCTTCTCACCAGGTGCTAACCCATCTAACAAAGCTAAAGGTGGATGGTTGCAAAACTTGAACTCACTTTCTAGCCTTGACTTTAGTTATGCAGCTGATGGTATCTCATTGACTACACAAGTTTCACCTCGCGCTCTTGGTAAGACTCGTGACGAACAAGTTGATAACTTGGTAACAATCCTTGATGGTTACTTCGAAAACGGTGGACAACACGTTAACTTGAACGTTATGGACTTGAACGATGTTTACGAAAAGATCATGTCAGGTGAAGACGTTATCGTACGTATCTCTGGATACTGTGTAAACACTAAATACCTCACTCCAGAACAAAAAACTGAATTGACACAACGTGTCTTCCACGAAGTTCTTTCAATGGATGATGCCTTGGATGCGTTGAGCTAATCAAGTTCTTGAATAATGAAATAAGGAACCCTCGGTCAGTCGACTGAGGGTTGTTTTTTGGGTTCTTATACTCTTCGAAAATCTCTTCAAACCACGTCAGCTTTATTTGCAACCTCAAAGCGGTGCTTTGAGCAACCTGCGACTAGCTTCCTAGTTTGCTCTTGATTTTCATTGAGTATTAAATATTTTAAGTCATTCTCTGAAGTGTCTCGCTTTGCTTAAAAAGAGTTGCTTGAGTTGAGGAGGTGGTCTGAAATAAAAACACCACACTTTGTATGGAACAAGGTGTGGTTGTATTTTATCTCTTGGACCAGGTTCTCTTCATAAAGAGAAGGAGGATTGGGTAAATCTCCAAGCGCCCTGCAATCATTGCAAAGGAGAGGAGAATTTTTGAGATAGGACTAAAGATTGAGAAGCTAGAAGTGGTTCCTAGAATAGGTCCGATATTATTGAAACAGCTAAAGACAGCACTGGTAACGACTAGGAAATCATTGCTATCTAGGCTGACAATAAAGATAAGCGCTAGCAAAATCATAGAATAGATGACAAAGTACTTGAGAATCTTATGCTGGGTATCTTTGTCAATCACCGTTTTATTAACATGGAGAGTCAAAACACGGTGGGGCGATAGGATTGACAAAATCTGGTTTTTAGCAATTTTTGAAAGGATGAGGCCTCGAATAATCTTGAGTCCACCTGCTGTTGAACCAGCAGAACCACCGATTCCCATGAGGAAGAGGAGGATAAACTGGGAGAATAGGGGCCAGTTGGTAATGTCTCCATATCCAAAACCAGTTGTTGTAATGATGTTGGAAACCTGGAAGAAGGCCATTTCAAAGCTCTTGGAAAATCCTGGGTAGAGATAGAGGGTATTAAGGCTAATCAAGCCTGTAGAAATCATTACGATGACTAAGTAAGCCCTAAGCTCTTCATCTCCAAAGAAGGCTTTGACGCGACGGAGCATGAGGTAGTAGTAGAGGTTGAAATTGACCCCAAAAACCAGAACTCCGATACTAACCAGATAGGTAATCAGTGAGCTACCATAGTGGGCAATTCCGTCGTTATAGACGGTAAATCCTCCTGTACCCGCTGTTCCCATGGCAATGACAAAACTATCAAAAAGGGGCATGCCAGCTAGATAATAGATGATGACAAAGAGGGAGAAGAGAGCTAGATAAAGGAGATAGAGAATCTGGGCAGTGTTTTTTAGTTTGGATACAACCTTGCCAAAAACAGGGCCAGGAACCTCAGCCTTCATCACTTCTAGGTGGCTATTCTTGGCATTATCCATAATAGCAAGCGCAAAAACAAGCACCCCCATCCCTCCAATCAAGTGGGTAAAACTTCGCCAGAAGAGGAGGGAACGGCTGAGAACTGAAACGTCATTCAGAATAGTTGCTCCAGTAGTTGTAAAGCCAGAACTGATCTCAAAAAAGGCATCTATAACGCTGGGAATTTGTCTAGCAAAGACAAAGGGGAGACCACCAAAGAAGGACCAAAAGATCCAACAGAGGGCAACAATCAAGACTCCCTCCTTGGCGTAAATCCGTTGATTTTTTGGTTTTTGTAAAATTCCTGAACCACCTAGTAATACGAGAAGCCCAATCGTTGTAAAGAGGGCTGTAAAGACTTGGCTCGATTCGTGGTAATAGACAGCGATAGCCACAGGAACCAAGAGGAGAACAGCTTCAATCAAAAGTAACTTTGAAAGGAGGTAACGAATCATACTTTTATTCATCTCTTACCTCGCGATCAAGTCATAAATCTTGGTGATGTTTGGCAACAAAGTTGTTACTAGGAGCTTGTCTCCAACTTCCAACATATCCTCCCCAGTTGGGAAAATAGTCTTGCCCTTTCGAATGATAGCTGCAATAAGAACCCCTTTTTTCAATTTCAGTTGAGAAAGAGGTTTGGCAGTCATCTTATTAGCTTCCTTGATATGGAATTGCAGGGTTTCGATTTGGCCATTTGCTAGATGGTGCATGGCTTGAAGGTCTGAATACTGGGCATTAACCCGACCACGAATAAAGTGCATAATCGTGTCTACGGCAATGCTTTTAGGGGTGATGATACTTGAAAAATCAGGCGCATTGATAATTTCGAGGAGACTGGTACGATTGACCTTGGTGATATTTTTTTGTACACCTACCCTGTCAAGAAACATAGAGGTAATCAGATTTTCCTCATCGACTCCTGTTAGAGTCGCAACGGCATCATAGTTTTGAGCACTTTCTTCCAGCAGGATATCTTTTGCGGTACCATCTCCTTGAACGATGTAGAGATTTGGGAATTTCTCGCTAAAGAAGCTGGCGATTTCGGGATTGATTTCAATGACTTTTGTATCGATACGACTGTCTTTGAGGATACCTAGTAGATAATAGGCAATTCTACCAGCTCCAACAATAAGAAGGCTCTTCACGGCACGAGATTTGAAATAATTATGGAAAAGCATCATGTCAACACGGTTACCAGTGACAAAGATTCTATCTTTATCCTGTATGGTCATGTCACCACTTGGGATGATAATTTGATGATCTCTTTCTATCGCACATACAATGACATTGCCAAATTTTTTCCGAAAATCAGAAATGGGCATTTGGCAAAGACCACTGGAGGATTTAACAGTGAATTCCATCAAGCTGACCCGTCCACCAAAGAAACGTTCGACAGAGAGGGCGTTGGGGAAGTCAATGATATTAGCAATAGCGCGGGCAGCCAAGAGCTCAGGATTAACGATAAGAGAAAAACCGAGAATATTCTTTTCCTTGAAATAAGAGTTAGAATATTCAGGGTTCCGCACCCGAACGATGGTCTCTTTAGCTCCCATTTTTTTGGCTAGAACGGCTGCAATCATGTTGACTTCATCGTATTCAGTCAGGGCGATAAAGATATCACAATCCTGGACACTGGCTTGCTCAAGGATGGTAAAATCGGCCCCGTTACCAAGGATACCCATGATATCAAAGCGATTAACAATATGATTGAGGACAGCTTCGTCTTGCTCAATCAGCAAAACATCGTGCTTTTCTGCAACCAAGGAGCGACAGAGGGCAGAACCAACTTTTCCCCCTCCGACAAGGATAATTTTCATAATAAAACCTACTTCTTCATTATGTAACTATCATACCTTTTTTCAAGAAAAAATGCACCTACTAGCTAATCACCAGAGTTTTTAGTAGGAAATTTGCTATAAGGTAAAACTATACCCTAACCAATTGAAATAGCTATTAGCACCTTTCTCTGAAATATGGTATGATAAAGGATATACAAGGAGATAAAATGAATAATAATTTACTGGTATTACAATCAGACTTTGGTCTGGTTGATGGTGCGGTATCGGCTATGATTGGAGTGGCTTTAGAAGAGTCTCCAACCTTAAAAATCCATCACTTGACGCACGATATCACGCCTTATAATATTTTTGAGGGGAGCTATCGTCTCTTTCAGACGGTGGATTACTGGCCTGAGGGAACGACTTTTGTATCGGTTGTCGATCCAGGTGTCGGCTCGAAACGTAAGAGTGTGGTTGCCAAGACTGCAAAAAATCAATACATTGTCACGCCAGATAATGGGACGCTTTCCTTTATCAAGAAACACGTTGGCATTGTAGCCATTCGTGAAATTTCTGAGGTGGCCAATAGACGACAAAACACAGAGCATTCTTATACCTTCCACGGTCGTGATGTCTATGCCTATACTGGTGCTAAACTGGCCAGTGGTCACATTACTTTTGAGGAAGTAGGGCCAGAGCTCAGTGTGGACCAGATTGTGGAACTTCCAGTCGTAGAGACCATCATTGAAGATCATCTGGTGAAGGGGGCCATTGATATTCTGGATGTGCGTTTTGGTTCGCTCTGGACCTCTATCACGCGAGAAGAATTTTACAAGCTGGAACCAGCATTCGGTGACCGTTTTGAAGTGACTATCTATCATGCAGATATGCTGGTCTATCAAAATCAGGTTGTCTATGGCAAATCATTTGCAGATGTGAGAATTGGGCAACCCATCCTTTACATCAACTCTCTCTATCGTTTAGGTTTAGCTATCAACCAAGGTTCTTTTGCCAAGGCCTATAATGTGGGTGTTGGTTCATCTTGGACCATTGAAATAAAGAAAATAGAAGGATAAAATAGGAGAATAAATAGTATGGAAATCAAATTTACAATTAAACAAGTTGTTGCTGTCGGAATTGGCGCTGCCCTCTTTGTCGTCATCGGGATGATCAATATTCCGACCCCTGTTCCAAATACAAGCATCCAGCTTCAGTATGCGGTACAAGCGCTACTTTCTATTATTTTTGGCCCGATTATCGGTTTGCTTGTCGGGTTGATTGGTCATGCAATCAAGGACTCTCTTGCTGGTTACGGTCTGTGGTGGACTTGGATTATCGCTAGTGGGCTCTTTGGTCTAGCTGTGGGACTATTTAGAAAGTACGTTCGAGTGATCAATGGTGTCTTTGACTGGAAAGATATTCTCATTTTTAACCTCATTCAACTACTTGCAAATGCCCTTGTTTGGGGTGTCTTGGCACCACTTGGAGATGTTGTGATCTATCAAGAAGCTGCAGAAAAAGTATTTGCACAAGGAATTGTTGCGGGAATTGCTAATGGTGTATCTGTAGCTATTGCAGGAACTCTTCTCTTGCTTGCCTATGCAGGAACTCAAACTCGTGCAGGAAGTTTGAAAAAGGATTAAAATGATGGGGAAGGCTGGGCAACCAGTCTTTTTGCTGTTTATTGATTAGTTAGGCAAGTAAGCTAGGATAGGAATTTTTTGGCGCTAAGATTTTAAGAGAAGAGACTGCAAGAAGGGTTCGATTTATGATAAAATAGAAGTCTAAGAAGCGAATGAAGAGAGTAAGATGAAAGAAGCTATAATTGAGTGGAAGGATTTCTCTTTCCGGTATGAAACACAACAAGAACCGACCTTGCAAGGGGTAGACTTGACTATTTACAAGGGAGAGAAAGTCTTAATTGTTGGGCCATCTGGGTCAGGTAAGTCGACCTTGGGTCAATGTTTGAATGGGATTATTCCCAATATTTACAAGGGTCAGACGTCTGGAGAATTTTTGATCAAGGGGCAAGCGGCCTTTGATATGAGTATCTATGATAAGTCTCATCTAGTCAGCACAGTTTTGCAGGATACTGATGGGCAGTTTATCGGTCTGTCTGTGGCAGAAGATTTGGCTTTTGCTCTAGAAAATGATGTAACAAGTTTAGAAGAGATGAAAAGCCGTGTTCATAAATGGGCTGAAAAGCTGGACCTTATCCCTTTACTAGCTCAGCGTCCCCAGGATTTGTCAGGTGGACAAAAGCAGCGGGTCAGTCTGGCTGGTGTCTTGATTGATGAAAGTCCGATTCTTTTGTTTGATGAGCCACTCGCCAATCTAGATCCCAAGTCAGGTCAGGATATTATCGAATTGATTGACCAGATTCATAAGGAAGAGGGAACGACGACACTTATTATTGAGCATCGTTTGGAGGATGTTCTGCATCGCCCTGTGGATCGGATTGTCTTGATCAATGATGGTCGTATTCTCTTTAATGGGAGCCTTGACCAGCTACTGGCGACTGATTTATTGACCCAAAATGGAATTCGAGAACCCCTTTATCTAACCACTTTACGTCAATTAGGTGTGGATTTAGTCAATGAAGAACAGTTAGCAAATCTAGATAACTTGTCTATCTCAAAAGGCCAGGTTCAGTTGCGGACGGAGCTGGTAAAAGAAACCCCAGAATTGCAGTCACTCTTTAAATTAGAGGACGTGTCCTTTTCTTATGATGATAGACCGATTTTGAAGTCCCTACATTTGGATATTAAAAAGGGCGAAAAGATTGCCATTGTTGGAAAAAATGGAGCAGGGAAATCAACCCTAGCCAAGGCCTTAAGTAGCTTTATTCAGACGGAAGGCCGCTATCTTTGGGAAGAGCTGGATATAAAAGGAGATTCTGTTGCAGAACGGGCGGAACGAGTAGGCTATGTGCTGCAAAATCCTAATCAAATGATTTCAACCAATATGATTTTTGATGAGGTGGCTCTAGGGCTCCGTTTGCGAGGTGTGGATGAGAAGGAAATTGAAACGAGAGTCTATGAAACCTTGAAAATCTGTGGTCTCTATGAATTCCGTAATTGGCCCATTTCTGCCCTGTCATTTGGTCAGAAAAAACGTGTCACTATTGCCTCGATTTTGGTTTTAGGAGCTGAAATTATCCTCTTAGATGAACCGACAGCAGGTCAAGACCAGAAGAACTACACTGAGATTATGGAGTTTCTCGAAGAACTGAATCAAAAAGGTCATACCATTGTCATGATTACGCATGATATGCAATTGATGCTGGATTATTCAGACAGGGCTCTTGTCATGGTGGATGGGGAATTGATTGCCGATACTGATCCAGCTAGTCTTTTGAGCAATCCTGAGCTGTTAGTCAAAGCTAACCTAAAAGAAACTTCAATCTTTAACTTGGCTAAGAAACTGGATGTGGATCCACTTGCTTTAACAGCATTTTACAAAGAAAGGAGAGAAGGATGCAAGCTAAATTAATTGGTTACCAGCATAGTGATACTGTAATTCATCGCTTGTCAGGAGCTGGGAAACTTCTCTTTTTCATCCTCGTATCATTGGCGGCCATGATTAGCTATGATACCAGACTGCTTGTGCTGATTGCCATCTTTTCGGTCTTTCTCCTCTATTTGTCAGAAATCCACTTTAAAGATGTTTCCTTTGTAGCCGTTTTTGCGACGGTATTTGCCGTTTTAAACGTTTTGATGGTCTATCTCTTTTCTCCCGAATATGGGGTTGGACTTTATGGAGAGAGAAATGTCATTTGGCAGGGAATCGGAGCCTACACTCTGACCAGCCAAGAGCTCTTTTATCTGCTAAATTTGGCCATTAAGTACCTCTGCACCATTCCTCTGGCTATTATCTTTTTGATGACAACCCATCCTAGTCAGTTTGCTTCCAGTTTAAATCAAATCGGTGTACCCTATAAGATCGCCTATTCTGTCAGCCTGACCTTGCGCTATATTCCAGATTTGCAGGAAGAATTCTTTACCATCAAGATGTCTCAGGAAGCGCGTGGGATGGAATTATCCAAGAAAGCTTCTCTCATGCAACGAATCAAAGGCAATCTTCGCATTATTACGCCCTTGATTTTTAGCTCTCTAGAACGCATTGACACCATCGCGACCGCTATGGAGCTTCGTCGCTTTGGAAAAGAGAAAAAGCGGACTTGGTATAGTTACCAGGCCTTGAAAAAAGGAGATTATCTCACCTTGCTCTTGGCAGCCTTGTTTTTAGTAGCTAGTTTACTACTTATCTTGCAGAATCACGGACGATTTTACAACCCTTGGAAATAGCTTGAAAAAATTGAAAAAATCAAGTCGTTTCTATTGACAATGATTCTGAAAGTGTTATACTAAGAAAGTAGTTTCGCTGATTTACTTCAAACCTGTTGTG
The DNA here is from genome assembly GCF_047464945.1 of Streptococcus mitis. Classification (GTDB taxonomy): domain Bacteria; phylum Bacillota; class Bacilli; order Lactobacillales; family Streptococcaceae; genus Streptococcus; species Streptococcus mitis_EA. Next base: position 126,996 of record NZ_JASHAX010000003.1, read on the forward strand.
AGGTAAGTTAACGATGCCTTAACCACGCTGTTTGCTGAGCTTGACTCCGGGCAGTGTGGCTATTTTTTTGCAATGGTGAAAGGAAACAAGTCATGACAAATCACATTGTATTATTTGAACCTCAAATTCCACAAAATACAGGCAATATTGCGCGTACTTGTGCTGCGACCAATTCTCCCCTCCACATCATCAAGCCGATGGGTTTTCCTATCGATGACCGTAAGATGAAGCGGGCTGGGTTGGATTATTGGGATAAGTTAGAGATTTATTTTTACGACAGTTTGGAAGATTTCATGTCTCAGATGAGGGGCAAACTCTATTTGATTTCGAAATTCGCTGAGAAAGTGTATTCTGAAGTGGATTTATCGACTGACGAAGACCATTATTTTCTCTTTGGACGTGAAGACAAGGGCTTGCCTGAGGATTTTATGCGAGAACATCCTGAGAAGGCTCTCCGTATTCCCATGAATGATGAACATGTCCGCAGTCTCAATGTGTCTAATACCGTCTGCATGATTGTCTATGAGGCTCTTCGCCAGCAGAACTTTGCAGGTCTTGAGCTTGTTCACACTTATGAAGTGGATAAATTGAAATAAAAAATGAAAATGAAAATGAACAAAATGCTTGCGCTTGCAAGCGTTTTTTGTTATGATAAAAGAGTCTTCAGGGCAGGGTGAAATTCCCGACCGGCGGTAAATTTGACTAGCTATTTTAGCTTTCTCGTCGTTGTCTTGTCTCGATATACTTTAATACTCAATGAAAATCAAAGAGCAAACTAGGAAGCTAGCCGCAAGCTGTACTTGAGTACGGTAAGGCGACGCTGACGTGGTTTGAATTTGATTTTTGAAGAGTATAAGTATTATCTTCGACTGCGACGCTTAGATAAATCTAAAATATCTTAGACAAATAAGTCCGCGAGCGTAAGCTGATGTGGTGAGATTCCACAACCGACAGTATAGTCTGGATGGGAGAAGACGAAAGAATAGCTTTGTCTGTTCTGATAGATTTATAGCTAGATTGTAACCGCTTGCTTTAGTTTGCTTTAATAGAGTGAGAGGGAACTTTTGGGATATAAAAAGTGAGAATAGATAGAGGAATCCTTTCAAACTTCTTCTGATTTTATAGAAAATTGGAGGAACCTGTTATGACAAACACACGTCGACTTTCGACCATTGCGATTCTATCAGCCATCTCATTTGTGCTGATGTACTTTGACTTTCCGCTTTTACCAGCGGCATCCTTCCTTAAGATCGAATTTAGTATCTTGCCAGTCCTTGTGGGTCTGGTGGTCATGGATTTGCCTGCTGCTCTAGGAATCCTCTTGCTTCGCTCACTCTTGAAATTGCTTCTTAATAGCCAGGGAGTGAATACTTACATTGGTTTGCCGATGAATATCGTAGCTTTGGGAGTTTTTGTCATCGTATTTGCTTTGATTTGGAAAAAGGAACGGACAACCCTTCGTTTCCTACTAGGATCTCTAGCTGGAACTATTGGCTTGACCGTGGCAATGTTGGTTCTCAACTATGTTTATGCTGTTCCTTTGTACGCTAAGTTTGCTAACTTTGATATTGGAAAAATTTTGGGACTTTCCAACTACTTAATGACTATGGTATTACCTTTTAACTTGATTGAGGGTATCATCTTTGCCGTTTCATTCTGGTTGTTGTATGTTCTCTTGAAACCAACCTTAAAACATTATGAAAGATAAACAAACATTTTTAATGAAGGGCAGTTTTGCCCTTTTACTTTTCGTTATTCTTGGCTACATGGTCAAATTTTACCCTGAAACGCTGGTCGGTTTTGATCAACCGATTCAGACTGTCGTTCGAGGAGACTTGCCAGATTACTTGACGATTCTTTTTCGATCCATCACACGCTTGATTGATATCCCAGTGATTATCACTTGGGTTGTCATTACAGCCTTTGTCTTTTATCGTAAGCGGTGGAAGATAGAAAGCCTATTTATGCTGGGGAATTTGGCTTTGGCCGGTCTTTTAATCGTGACCTTTAAAAATATCTACCAGCGCCCACGACCAGCTATCTTACATCTGGTAGAGGAGAAAGGATTTTCCTTTCCAAGTGGGCATTCTCTAGCTGTAACCTTGATGGTGGGCACTCTGATTGTCATTCTCAGTCAACGGATTAAAAATCCAGTCTGGAGAAAAATCGTGCAAATCGTGCTAGGCCTCTACCTAGTCAGTGTGCTGGTATCAAGGGTCTATCTGGGAGTTCATTACCCATCAGATGTCCTTGCCAGTCTCTGTGTGGGCTTGGGAGTCTTATTTATCGAGTTTCCCTTTTATGATAAGCTCCGCTTCCAATGGCGATTTAAAGGCAAGCAGAAGTGAGTATCGAATTCCTTTGAGGAGAAAGAAATGAAAGTCAATATAGCAGATCTTCATCCGACTCAACTATACTTATCAGAAAAGAAGTTGCAAGATATTCAGATGCTTTACCAGTCGGCAGAAACAATCCAAGTCGATCCAATCAGTATTCTTGCCTTTGGAAATTACTTGCTGATTACAGACGGGCATCATAGGGCTTATCAGGCTTTATTGGCAGGTCGGGATACGATTTCTGCTGAGTGGGATAGAGACGGCGGTGATGAACTATATCATCTCTATGCGCAAGCCTGCGAAGAAAGAAAGATTTACTCTGTTCTGGATTTAAAAAATCATATCTTAGCTCAAGATGAGTATGAAGCAAAATGGTATAACTGGTGTGATGGTTTTAATCAAGCAGCAACTCTTTTGTTGAAAAGGAAAGTAGATGAAACAGACCCTACAAATAGATAATTCACTGCGTCTTGTTCCTTATTATAAGGTCAATCATTGTGAAGAAGCTTTTGCTTGGTATCAGGATGTGAACTTGGTTTACCTCGTAGATGGTGTGAAGAGACCTTATAGTCAAGAAACTTTGGAAGCTATGTATTCCTATTTGGATCAGCATGGAGAGCTTTTTTGGATTGAAGTCAAGGAGAAGGGAGAATGGTTTCCAATTGGGGATGTTACACTATCTCAGGATAATCTTCCCATTGTGATTGGAAATCCTGCTTACCAACATCGAGGACTTGGGAAAAAGATTCTAAGTGCTTTGATTGAATTGGCTCGAGTAAAAGGATGGAAAGAATTGAGAGTTAAGGAAATCTACACTTACAATCATGCGTCTAGGCGATGTTTCGAGTCGCTTGGATTTGTGGAAAATGGGGCAACAGAAAAAGGGACGAGTTTTGTATTGAAATTAGTCTAATCTAACTTGTTTTTTAACTAAAAATCTGATAAACTAAGTAGTAATTGAATAGAAATCTGCAAGACTAGTAGCCCAAGGGAAGTATATCAGGGAGGAGAGCCGTGACTGCAAGCTCTCTATATGAAAGCTGGGTGAATTCACTTGCGCATGGATTTAGAAATGAAGGTCTGACTTGTCAGATAAAAACGGATGGTACCGCGTGTCAACGCTCCGAGTGGAGTTTGTGGCATGTGGTTTTCTTTTTATCTGATAAGCGACTGATGGAGGAATTATGTCAACTATTGAAGAACAATTAAAAGCGCTTCGTGAAGAAACGCTGGCTAGCTTGAAGCAGATTACTGCTGAAAATGAAAAAGAGATGCAAGATTTGCGTGTTTCTGTCCTTGGTAAAAAGGGTTCGCTCACTGAAATCCTCAAAGGGATGAAAGATGTTTCTGCTGAGATGCGTCCAATCATTGGGAAACACGTCAATGAAGCTCGTGATGTCTTGTCAGCAGCCTTTGAAGAAACAGCTAAGCTTTTGGAAGAAAAGAAAGTCGCGGCTCAACTGGCTAGCGAGAGTATCGATGTGACCCTTCCAGGTCGTCCAGTTGCGACTGGTCACCGTCACGTTTTGACACAAACCAGTGAAGAAATCGAAGATATCTTTATCGGTATGGGTTACCAAGTCGTGGATGGTTTTGAAGTAGAGCAAGACTACTATAACTTTGAGCGCATGAACCTTCCCAAAGACCACCCAGCTCGCGACATGCAGGACACTTTCTACATCACAGAAGAAATCTTACTCCGTACTCACACGTCTCCAGTGCAGGCGCGTGCTATGGATGCCCATGATTTCTCTAAAGGTCCTTTGAAAATGATCTCTCCAGGGCGTGTCTTCCGTCGTGATACGGACGATGCGACCCACAGTCACCAGTTCCACCAAATTGAAGGCTTGGTTGTTGGGAAAAATATCTCTATGGCAGACCTTCAAGGAACCCTTCAGTTGATTGTCCAAAAAATGTTTGGTGAAGAGCGTCAAATTCGTTTGCGTCCATCTTATTTCCCATTCACAGAGCCATCTGTTGAGGTGGATGTTTCTTGCTTCAAGTGTGGTGGAGAAGGATGTAACGTATGTAAGAAAACTGGTTGGATCGAAATTATGGGTGCCGGTATGGTTCACCCACGTGTCCTTGAAATGAGTGGTATCGATGCGACTGTTTACTCTGGCTTTGCCTTTGGTCTTGGTCAAGAGCGTGTAGCTATGCTCCGTTACGGAATCAATGATATCCGTGGCTTCTACCAAGGAGATGTCCGCTTCTCAGAACAGTTTAAATAATGATTAGAAAAGTAGAAATGGCAGATGTTGAGGTGTTGGCTAAAATTGCCAAACAAACCTTTCGTGAAACATTTGCTCATGATAATACGGAAGAGCAGTTACAGGAATACTTTGAAGATGCTTATAGTCTGAGAGTTTTGTCTACTGAGTTGGAAAATCCAGAATCCGAAACCTATTTCATTATGCATGAAGAGGAGATAGCTGGTTTTCTCAAAGTCAACTGGGGAAGTGCTCAAACTGAGAGAGAATTAGAGGATGCTTTTGAAATTCAACGCCTCTATGTGCTACAAAAATTCCAAGGATTTGGATTCGGTAAGCAACTGTTTGAATTTGCTCTTGAACTTGCTACAAAAAATAGTTTTTCCTGGGCTTGGTTAGGTGTTTGGGAGCATAATACAAAAGCTCAAGCATTTTATAATCGATATGGTTTTGAAAAATTTAGCCAACATCATTTTATGGTTGGTCAAAAAGTAGATACGGATTGGTTACTGAGAAAGAAATTAAGGTAAGAAGATGATTCTTCTATTGAAATGATAGGAAAGGAAAAGAACTAGAGTGGCAACTGTCATTCTGGAGAACTAAATTATGCTTGTATCTTATAAATGGTTAAAAGAATTGGTGGACATTGATGTTCCATCACAAGAGTTGGCTGAAAAAATGTCAACTACAGGGATCGAGGTAGAAGGTGTCGAATCACCGGCTGCTGGTCTCTCAAAAATTGTCGTCGGTGAGGTCTTGTCTTGCGAAGATGTGCCAGAAACTCACCTCCATGTTTGTCAGGTTAACGTTGGCGAAGAAGAAGCCCGTCAAATCGTTTGTGGTGCCCCAAATGTGCGTGCTGGTATCAAGGTTATGGTGGCTCTTCCGGGAGCTCGCATCGCTGACAACTACAAGATCAAAAAAGGGAAAATCCGTGGCTTAGAGTCACTTGGGATGATCTGTTCCCTTGGTGAATTGGGAATTTCTGACTCAGTTGTGCCTAAGGAATTCGCAGATGGCATCCAAATCTTGCCTGAAGACGCCGTTCCAGGTGAGGAAGTCTTCTCATACCTAGACTTGGATGATGAAATCATCGAACTTTCTATCACACCCAACCGTGCGGATGCCCTTTCTATGCGTGGGGTGGCTCACGAAGTGGCAGCCATCTATGATAAGGCAGTCAACTTTAAAGAATTTACTCTTTCAGAAACTGACCAAGCTGCAGCAGATGCTCTTTCTGTGGGCATTGAGACAGACAAGGCGCCTTACTATGCAGCTCGTATCTTGGACAATGTGACCATTGCACCAAGTCCACAGTGGTTGCAAAACCTTCTCATGAACGAAGGAATTCGTCCAATCAATAACGTAGTGGACGTGACCAACTACATTCTTCTCTACTTTGGTCAACCAATGCATGCCTTTGACTTGGATACCTTTGAAGGGAATGACATCCGTGTGCGTGAAGCGCGTGCTGGTGAAAAATTAGTGACCTTGGATGGTGAAGAACGTGACTTGGACGTGAATGACTTAGTTATCACTGTCGCAGACAAGCCAGTAGCCCTTGCAGGTGTCATGGGCGGTCAAGCAACAGAAATCTCTGAAAAATCTAGTCGTGTCGTCCTTGAAGCTGCTGTTTTCAATGGCAAATCTATCCGTAAGACAAGTGGTCGTCTTAACCTTCGTTCTGAGTCATCTTCTCGCTTTGAAAAAGGCATCAATGTGGCAACAGTCAATGAAGCCCTTGATGCGGCAGCTAGCATGATTGCAGAACTTACAGGTGCGACGGTGCGTAAAGGTATCGTTTCAGCGGGTGAGCTTGATACCTCTGATGTGAAAGTTTCTTCAACTCTTGCTGATGTTAACCGTGTCCTCGGAACTGAGCTTTCTTATGCTGATGTAGAAGACGTCTTCCGTCGTCTTGGCTTTGGTCTTTCTGGAAATGCAGACAGCTTTACAGTCAGCGTACCACGTCGTCGTTGGGATATCACAATAGAAGCAGATCTCTTTGAAGAAATCGCTCGTATCTATGGATATGACCGCTTGCCAACCAGCCTTCCAAAAGATGACGGGACAGCTGGTGAATTGACAGCCACACAAAAACTCCGCCGTCAAGTTCGTACGATTGCTGAAGGGGCAGGTTTGACAGAAATCATCACCTATGCTCTAACAACTCCTGAAAAAGCAGTTGAGTTTACGGCTCAACCAAGTAACCTTACTGAACTTATGTGGCCAATGACAGTGGACCGTTCAGTCCTCCGTCAAAATATGATTTCAGGTATCCTAGATACAGTTGCTTACAACGTGGCTCGTAAGAACAAAAACTTGGCCCTTTACGAGATTGGAAAAGTCTTTGAACAAACAGGTAATCCAAAAGAAGAACTTCCAAATGAGATCAACAGCTTTGCCTTTGCCTTGACAGGCTTGGTTGCTGAAAAAGATTTCCAAACAGCAGCAGTTCCAGTTGATTTCTTCTATGCTAAAGGAATCCTTGAAGCCCTCTTTGCTCGTTTGGGACTCCAAGTAACTTATACAGCAACATCTGAAATTGCTAGCCTTCATCCAGGTCGTACAGCTGTGATTTCACTCGGTGACCAAGTTCTTGGTTTCCTTGGTCAAGTACACCCAGTCACTGCTAAGGCCTACGATATTCCAGAAACTTATGTGGCTGAGCTCAACCTTTCAGCCATCGAAACTGCCCTTCAACCAGCTACTCCATTTGTAGAAATTACTAAATTCCCAGCAGTTAGCCGTGATGTTGCCCTTCTCCTTAAGGCAGAAGTGACTCACCAAGAAGTTGTAGATGCTATCCAAGCTGCCGGCGTGAAACGTTTGACAGATATCAAACTCTTTGATGTCTTCTCAGGCGAAAAATTGGGACTTGGTATGAAGTCAATGGCTTATAGCTTGACTTTCCAAAATCCAGAAGATAGCTTGACTGACGAAGAAGTCGCACGCTACATGGAAAAAATCCAAGCGTCTCTCGAAGAAAAAGTGAATGCAGAAGTGCGTTAACTCATCAATCCATCCTTCGGGGTGGATTTTTGCTTTTCAAATAACAATTCAGGATCAAAAATAGACAGTTGAGGAGCGGAGGTGATAAATTAAATTTGCTACTGTATAATGGATTTATCACTAAAAACGCTCCAGGCCATATTTTACACAGCAATAGTCTTATAAAAATGGACATAAGCCATTGTAAAGGCTATCAAAAAGGAGTATAATGAGTGCAAGACATTTCGGAGGTGAAAGATGCTAGAAGTAAGAAGTCTAGAGAAAAGTTTTGGATCCAAGCAAGTTTTGTTTGGTATTGACTTTCAAGCGCGACCAGGTCGTATTTTGGGACTAGTCGGAAAAAACGGTGCTGGAAAAACAACAATTTTCCACAGTATTTTGAAGTTTTTAGAATATCAAGGAGAAATTAGTCTTGATAATCAGGATATTCGTCAGGAAACCTACGCTCGGATTGGCTATCTGCCTGAAGAACGCAGTCTTATGCCTAAATTGACAGTCCTTGAACAAGTGCGTTACTTGGCGACTCTAAAAGGCATGGATGCCAAGGAGGTCAAGGAAAAACTCCCTCAATGGATGAAGAGGTTGGAAGTGAAAGGGAAGCTGACAGATAAAATCAAGAGTCTGTCAAAAGGAAATCAGCAGAAGATTCAGCTCATCATTACTCTGATTCATGAGCCAGACTTGATTATCTTGGATGAGCCTTTCAGTGGATTGGACCCAGTCAATACAGAATTGCTCAAACAAGTCATTTTTCAAGAAAAAGAACGTGGGGCAACCATTATCTTTTCTGACCATGTCATGACCAACGTCGAGGAGCTTTGTGACGATATTCTCATGATCCGAGATGGCCGTGTGGTCTTGCATGGACCAGTTCAGGATGTCCGCAATCAATACGGGAAAACGCGTCTCTTTGTTTCAAGTGAACGAAGCAAGGAAGAATTGGAAAAACTTCCTCATGTTAAACAGGTGAGCTTGACCAAACAAGGCAGTTGGAAATTGATCTTGGAGGATGAGAGCGCTGGAAGGGAACTTTTCCCAATCTTGACTCAGGGGCAATATATCGCAACCTTTGACCAGCAAGCGCCAACAATCGATGAAATCTTTAAACTAGAATCAGGGGTGGAAGTATGAGAAATATGTGGGTTGTAATCAAGGAAACCTATCTTCGACATGTCAAATCGTGGAGTTTCTTCTTTATGGTAATTTCGCCGTTCCTCTTTTTAGGAATCTCTGTAGGAATTGCCTATCTCCAAGGCTCTTCAATGGCTAAAAATGATAAAGTGGCAGTAGTGACAACAGTGCCGTCTGTAGCAGAAGGACTGAAGAATGTAAATGGTGTTAACTTTGACTATAAAGACGAAGCAAGTGCCAAAGAAGCGATTAAAGATGAAAAATTAAAAGGATATCTGACTATTGACCAAGAGGATAGTGTCTTGAAGGCAGTTTATCATGGCGAAACATCGCTTGAAAATGGAATTAAATTTGCAGTTACAGGTACACTCAATGAATTGCAAAATCAGCTTAATCGTTCAACGGCCTCCTTGTCTCAGGAGCAGGAAAAACGCTTAGCGCAGACAGTTCAATTCACAGAAAAGATTGATGAAGCCAAGGAAAATAAAAAAATGATTCAAACCTTTGCGGCCGCAGGGCTTGGTCTCTTCCTTTATATGATTTTGATTACCTATGCTAGTGTCACTGCTCAGGAAGTGGCTAGCGAGAAAGGAACCAAAATTATGGAGGTGGTCTTCTCTAGTATCCGAGCTAGTCATTATTTCTACGCTCGCATGCTGGCTCTGCTTCTTGTGATTTTGACCCATATTGGCATTTACGTCGTGGGTGGACTTGCTGCCATTCTTCTCTTTAAAGACCTACCAATCTTGGCACAATCTGGTATTTTAAACCACATAGGAGAGGCTTTCTCGCTCAACACCTTATTGTTTGTCTTGGTTAGCCTCTTTATGTACGTTGTTTTAGCAGCCTTCCTAGGCTCTATGGTTTCTCGCCCTGAGGATGCAGGAAAAGCCTTGTCGCCATTGATGATCTTGATTATAGGTGGTTTTTTTGGAGTGACAGCTCTAGGTGCAGCTGGTGACAATCTCATCTTGAAGATTGGTTCATATATTCCCTTTATTTCGACTTTCTTCATGCCGTTTAGAGCTATTAATGGCTATGCAGGGGGAGTAGAAGCATGGATTTCACTTGCTATTACAGTGATTTTTGCAGTGGTAGCAACAGGATTTATCGGACGCATGTATGCTAGTCTCGTTTTGCAGACAGATGATTTAGGGATTTGGAAAACCTTTAAACGTGCCTTAGCTTATAAATAGAAGAGCCTCGCGAAAGCGAGGTTTTTTAGAGATAAAAAGAGTGGAATTCAGAAAAATATTTTTCATATCTATTGACTTTTAGGGGTGAAATTTGGTATTATAGTAAGCGGTATTGTTTACCCCATTTGAAAGGCCCCGGAACCTTCCAAATACTTTTCGATGGGAAGGAACACCCATCACCGTAAACAAAAATCGAACTATATATAGGAGAAATCATGAACAAAACAACATTTATGGCTAAACCAGGCCAAGTTGAACGTAAATGGTACGTAGTTGACGCAACTGATGTACCACTTGGACGTCTTTCTGCAGTAGTTGCTAGCGTACTTCGCGGAAAAAACAAACCAACATTTACACCACACACTGATACAGGTGACTTTGTGATTGTTATCAATGCTGAAAAAGTTAAATTGACTGGTAAAAAAGCAACTGATAAAATCTACTACACTCACTCAAACCACCCAGGTGGATTGAAACAAATCTCTGCAGGTGAACTTCGTTCTAAAAATGCAGTACGTTTGATCGAGAAATCAGTTAAAGGTATGCTTCCACACAATACTCTTGGACGCGCTCAAGGTATGAAGTTGAAAGTATTTGTTGGAGCTGAGCACACTCACGCTGCACAACAACCAGAAGTTCTTGATATTTCAGGACTTATCTAAGGAAAGGAACAATAAAGTATGTCACAAGCACAATATGCAGGTACTGGACGTCGTAAAAACGCTGTTGCACGCGTTCGCCTTGTTCCAGGAACTGGTAAAATCACTGTTAACAAAAAAGATGTTGAAGAGTACATCCCACACGCTGACCTTCGTCTTGTAATCAACCAACCATTCGCAGTTACTTCAACTGCAGGTTCATACGACGTTTTCGTTAACGTTGTAGGTGGTGGATACGCTGGTCAATCAGGAGCTATCCGTCACGGTATCGCTCGTGCCCTTCTTCAAGTAGACCCAGACTTCCGCGATTCATTGAAACGCGCAGGACTTCTTACACGTGACTCACGTAAAGTTGAACGTAAGAAACCAGGTCTTAAGAAAGCTCGTAAAGCATCACAATTTAGTAAACGTTAATTCGAAAGAATTACTATACTTACAAAGAGCACCTTTCGGGGTGTTCTTTTTGTACTTTCTTACTAAATTGGTGCAATTGACACAGTTGTTGCGACTTTAGTCGCTTACAAATGTGGCTGCAACATGACGAAGTCAGTTACCTCAAAACGTTAATCAATACGATTATATCAACGTTTCAAAACACTCAAAAGTTTACCTTATGGGTGCTTTTTTTGTATTTTTTTGAAAAGTTCACCTCAAAGTTTACTTTATTTTCACCTTATTGTTTTATAGACTTTAAAGCAAATTCACCGACTGCCATAGGGACTACATTAGAAGTATTGACATAAATCTGAGTTGTACCTGTGTCACTGTGTGTTAGAGCTTTATAGATTCCATAATTTAATCCAGTTTTAGCTATTTTATTTTCACCTTTATTTTGTTATTTTTTGAGTATTAGCTTCTCAGCAAAAACGTTGAGTGCAGGTGCGACAGAATTTCCATTCAGCGAAGTATCTGATAGGAAAATGGGGTTGACTGCTTCAACAAGAGCATCTTCCGGAAAGACTGTTGTAGAAGCCGGTGTAATAACGTGGAAGGCACCATGAGTTTCACTATTTAGAATATGTCTTTGGTATTTTTCTTCTTTACCAAAGACATAACGTGGAGCATTTCCTAATTTTTCATAGTAAGCAGTGCCGATAAATTTTGGTAGCATGACAAGTGTTTCTGGGATCATAAGAGTTTCCTTTCTGAGTGTAAAATAAAAAGAGTTAAGCTAGTTGCTTCACTCTTGAGTAGTAGTGAGTAGAGAGTTTGCGTTTAAACATTCTTGTGTAAAATTGTACTTCATCATGAGCGAAGCCAGTAAGTAGTGATTGATTGGCTAGTTTATCTAAATCCTTTTGGGCTTGATGATAGAGTTGCCTCTGGAGTTGTTCCGATGATGAAAAGATATCATAGGTGAAAATGTAATTTTTATAGATTCGTTCACATTGTTGCGCGAAAAAAGTTAGTCTTATGTTCTCCTTTATTGTAAAAGTAAAAAGCTACTAAGAAAATGAACTTAGTAGCTAGAGTAAGTCTATCTAGTAAATTAGATAGACAGCAGTAGAGAAAAGTTATTTGGTTGAAGGATTCCTCCTTCACGGTGGCAACGTTTAGCAAGGTGCTTTGCATCAATTACCACCGCTTTCCCAGCCAATCTCATCAGGTAGTCATTGTCATACCCTTAAGATTCTCTTACGCCCTTTGGCAAAGCAAGTTCATTTTACTATTCGGAAAAGTGCGAAAGTCCGAAATGCATGGAAGTCCACAAAAAATGTTTTAAATCTTCACTTCAACCATCAAACAGACTTGACTTTTCTTTCCAAAACGTTTACAATAAAGGTGCGAAGTTTAGTGTAGTTTTGGCAATCAGTCCTCTGGTTGTCAGACGCACTTTTTATTTAATTGTCAATGATCATAATGCCGATAGTTAGGTATTATTATTTTTAAACCGGATATAACCATTAGCTATATTTATATTATATAACCTATAGTTATATTTGTCGAGAGATTATTTTGAAAAGTTAAAAATATTTTTAGAGGTTAAAAATGGAATTTTCGGAACGCTTAAAAAACCTTCGGAAAGAAGCTGGATTCACTCAAGTTGATGTAGCAAGTAAATTAGGAATTTCGCAACCAGCATATGCATCATGGGAACGTGGAGTAAAAAAAACAACCCAGGAAAATCTTGTTAAAATTGCACAAATTTTTAACGTTTCAATTGATTATTTAGTTGGAAATTCAGAAGAAAAATTAGATGAATTAGATAATATTGAATTGCTTTTCCGTATGAACTCAAAAGGGCTGACTGATGAAGAAAAAGCAATCTTCAAAAAAGAGTTGATTGACTTTATGGAAGAACGGAAGAAGGCTTTTGAACAGGAGAATTATAATGATTGATTTAGACAAAGTTTACTATGTGAAAGAAGAAAATACAGAGCAAACTATACCTCATGAAAATATATGTGTTAGAGAAATCAGTACAGTGTCGGATTATTTAAGGGCGATTACCATGATTCATAGTAATTATTTTATATTAAAATACGGTATGGATGCTCCTATAAGATATTATGAGAATATGTTTAGTAGATCAGAAACAAAAGATTTTATAGAAAATATCATTACCAATGGTGTTTATTTTAGAGGACAAACTAAAGACTACTCTTATGTAATCCCTTCATTATATAGAACTTTAGATGGTATTTTTTTTGAAGAAGAATATATAAAACGTGCAGAAATATCTAGTCCAAACGAGTTTTCTTCAACAGGAACGTTTTTAAGTAAATTAGCCCTAATGCAGCATTATGGTATGATAACTAGAATTTTAGATATAACAACGAATGCTCTAGTTGCTTTGTATTTTGCCGTAGAAGATGGCGCTGAAAAAATAGAGGAAATTTCAGATGGATTCGTTTTTTTATACAAGAAAGAATCAAATAAAATCCAGACTGAGAATTCAGAAAGAATAGCTATAAAAGCAAATATTAGCCGTTTAAATATTGACGAAAAAATATCATTGTATAATGAAATTAAAACTGAAGCTATAAAAGCTACCGATGACTTGCTATTGCTTTTTCAAGATAAAGCAGAGATATTAAAAATTTTGAGAAAGATAATTAACTTTGCTAGTATTGATTTAGGCTACACACCTACAATGATTTTGAAAGAATACCTACTAGGTGCAGAGATAGTATATCCATCAGAAATAGATTCAAGAATTATAAGACAAAATGGCTTATTTGTGATATGGGGATTAGACTGTTTAAATGAAATTTGTGATATTGATATAAAATCCAAGAATGATGATGAAAAAAAATCCATTTTGCAAAGAATTCAGTCTGGAATTAGTAAAACACTGGAAGATATGCAAATATATTATTCACCTGAAACATTTTTAGGACATATGCCTCAGGGTTATGTAAGAATTAGAATTAAGAAAGAGTATAAAAAACAGATATTATCCGAATTGAAATTATTAGGAATTACAGGTCAAACAATTTATCCTGATTTGCAACATAAATTGGAATATATTAAAAATCTAAGATTTAAACTTTAGTAAAGTTTTGACGATATTTTATATTCGAAAAGATATAATCTAACTTTTAAGTACTACTGTGAAGTAATTAGGAAGTTTCAATTAGAAAAGAGAAAAAAATAGCTCAATTAAAACTTACAAACATAAAATTAATCTATTTTATTTTAATAATGATTGATAAAATCTACGAGTCTGGGACAATAGTCTCTTATATCCCCAAAAAAAGCAACGGCTTTGCTGTTGCTTTTTTGCATGGTTGCGATAGACTTTGTAAAATAGAATTGCACAATAAACCATTTAGAAAGGCTATCCCATGCATATTCACTATAACACAAATCAAACAACTTTACCACTAGAAATCAGTTCCTTCTTGCCATAAGACCATCTCGTATTTACTATTGAAAAAGTGGTAAATGCCTTGGAAGATTGTCACTTCCACGCCTTCTATCATGCCTTTGGTCGCCCGTCTTATCACCCTAAAATGCTTGTATCTGCTCTTCTATTTGCCTATTCACAAGGGATTTTCTCTGGTCGAAAAATTGAAAAAATGATGATTGAGAATCTGGCTATGCAGTATCTAACAAGGCAGTTGGTTGTCAGCTACCGCACTATCAATCGTTTTCGTGTAGCCGAAGGGATGGAAGAACTCATTCGTAATCTTTTCATCGACCTCAATCTTCGTTTAAAAATGGAAGAGTTAGTGACTTTAGATTGTCTGTTTATTGACGGGACTAAGATTGAAGCCAATGCCAACAAGTATAGTTTCGTGTGGAAAAAAGCAACGGACAAGTTTTCCGTCAAACTTCAAGAACAGATACAGATCTATTTTCAAGAAGAAATCACTCCTCTTATCCATCAAGCTATCGAACTGGATACACAAGAGCCTATCTCCTTAGAGCAGTTGCTTGCATTCGCTCAAGTCCTTGAAGAAGAATTGAAAAAATTGAACCAGGACATTGAGGAGACACCCGTTAAAGGAAAGGATGAACGTAAAACCCAACGTCGTAAACTCAAGAAAGTTTTGCGTAAAGTCAAGGAGGATTTTTCAGTGCGTGCTGAAAAGTATGAGAAGTATCAAGAGACATTTGAAGGGCGCAACAGCTTTTCCAAAACAGATCCAGATGCTACTTTTATGCGAATGAAAGAAGACAATATGAAAAATGGTCAACTCAAGGCTGCTTATAATCTTCAAATCGCTACGGAAAAGCAATTTGTTCTTCACTATGATGTTTTCTCAAAATCAATAGACACCAAGACTCTTCTCCCCTTGCTTGAAACCTATCCGCATGACGTAAAGACAGTTGTCGCAGATGCTGGATATGGAAGTGAAGAGAACCTCCTTCGTTTAGATGAAAAGGAGGTGAAGCATCTGATTAAATATGCCATGTTTGACAAGGAACAGAAGAGAGGGTATAAACAGTCGGATAGAAACTTAGGTAATTGGTACTATAATGACAAGGAGGATAGCTACACACATCCTGACGGCTGGTATTATCGTTTTCACCATACCAAACATCAGAAAACACAGACAGACTTTCAACAGAAAATCAAGGTTTACTACGCTTATGAACCTGAATCAGCCCCTCAAAAGGGACTGTATATGAACGAACGCTATCAAAACTTGAAAGCTAAAGAATGTCAGGCGCTTTTATCTCCCGAAGGTAGACAGATTTTCGCTCAACGCAAGATTGATGTTGAACCTGTCTTTGGACAGATAAAGGCTTGTTTGGGTTACAAGAGATGTAATCTGAGAGGGAAGCGTCAAGTGAGAATTGACATGGGATTGGTACTTATGGCCAATAACCTCCTAAAATACAATAAGAGAACGACTCAAAATTAAAAAGCTAGAGTTCCGCAATTGGAAATCTCTAGCTTTTTTGTGGTTGAGAACTATTTTGTCCCAGGCTCTTGGAAAAACTGTAGAATTTCAAAAATTACTATAGACCTTGAATTTTACTTATCATTTCAATGATTTAGATTGCTTACATTTTATTTTGATATGTTTTACGGTAATCTCCAGGAGAAAGTCCAGTCCTTTGCTTAAAAATTTTAGTAAAGTAAGAATAATTATCATACCCTACTTGACAGGATATTTGTGATATCGAGATATTTGTTTGAGATAGGAGAGATTTAGCAGTATTAATGCGCTTATCCGTTATATATTTAACAAGAGTTTCTCCAGTTTCTTTTTTAAAAATTCTAGCTAAATGATCTGCGCTGAGATAAACCATATCTGCTAATATAGAACGATTTATTTCTTCATAGTAGTGATGATCTATGTATTCGACAATGCGTTGAATACTATTTTTCTGGTTTTCAATGTTTGTTGCAAATTTCTTAGCATGTGACCAGTAATAATCAAAGTAATCCTGAAAAGATTCAATTGAATGAAAGCGTCGTTGGAATAAGAAATCATGAGTGCTGTTTTGGAATAATTTATGCGCCGAGATTCCATTTTGATCTAGATATATTCCTATTTGTTGAGTCCAATCTAGTAAAATTTGTTGTAGTGTGAAAGTAGGAATTTGAGAATTATAAGCAAGTGAATTGATTTTTTCTCTTAATTCGTATTCACTTAAGGTATCTAAAAAAGTAATTGAAAGAGTTTCTGTTTTAAAGGAAGTTGGAAAACTATGTGGAGCACATGTAATAGTATTCCAATAAGAAACATATTGTTCATTATAAGTGTAGAGTTCTTTGGTATGAAATAAAATATCGGAGATTTTATGGCAACTCTTATATATTATGTTTGAGTATTTACTAAAGTTATTAGAAATTTGAGAATGAATCTCATATGCCAATTTGTCACTACGTTTGGATGAGTCTACTCTAAAGAGACAAACATATTGATCAACCTGACTTTCCATCTTGAATAGACTTATCAGCTTATAAGAAGGTTGTGAAATTCTTTGAAGTTCTCTTTTTAGTTGAGAAGTCCATGATGGAGTTTCTGCGGAATAATCTTCTTCATTAAGATTGATTGTTAAAACTGCAAGGAAAAAATATTGGTGTTTTTTAAGAATAAAATCTTGTTTGCTTGCTATGTTTTCTAGCTCATCAATGCGAGAAATTTGAGGTTTTCTAAGGTAATCATACCAGAAATTATCTTCTATTTGTAAAAGTGAATCATTTTTTCCGTTTAAGTTATGATTCTCAATTTTACTAATGGCTTTTTGAATAATAAATTCTAATTTTTCAAAGTTAATGGGTTTTAGATAGTATTCGAAGCTTTGTAATTCAATTGCTTTTTGAGCATAGTTGAAGTCGGCGTAATTGGTTAAAAAAATTGTTTTTATATCATATTTTTCATTTCTAATCCACGATAAGAGTTCGAGACCGCTACCTTGAGGCATTTCTATATCGCTTATCATGAGATCAATAGGATGCTCTCTAATAATATTTTGAGCTTGAGTGAGGCTATAGGCAACATAAACAGTGTCAATGTGTAGTTTAGCCCAATTTATTTTCTCTCGTAAAGCTTCAATGATAAAACGATCGTCATCAACTAATAAGATGTTCATTATAACCTCCGTCTATAATCTTGTATGGAATAAGTAAAAGAATTTTAGCCCCACCTTCTTCATTATTTTCAAATGTAATAGTATAGTCGTTGGGATAGAGAAGATTCAAACGTTCGATGGTGTTCGTGATCCCAATATGATGTCCATCTTCTGTTATTAGAGACTGTTTCTGATTTAGTTTTGATAAAATTTCTTCAGAGAAACCTGGACCATTATCTTCGATACAAATCTGAATATAATCTGAGTTCTCAGTTTTTACTTTTTTTATTGATAGCAAAATTGTAAATAAATCCTGAAATGAAAAACCGTGTTTGATTGTGTTTTCAATAAATGTTTGTAAAAGTAATGATGGGACAAGAGTATTTTGTAGGTCATCATTGTAGTCTAGTGAAAAGTGGATATTATTTCCATATCGAATTCGTTGTATTTCTAAATAATCTTTAATATGCTGAACTTCATCTTTAAGTTCGGAAAAATCTTGATTAGCCATAAATAAATGACGGAGATAATTTGAAGTTAGGATAGTTAAGTCTTCAATTTCCTTGTAGTTTTTTGTTTGAAGCATACTATGAATCATTGATAACATATTTAAGTAGAAATGCGGCCGGATTTGATTCTTAAGATAATTAAGTTCGATCTTCTTAAGTTCTAGTTGTGAATGGTATTCCCGTATTTTTAATTCTTGCATGTCAAATATTACTTTATTAAGTTTATCATTTGCCTTATCAATTTCTAGTATACTTTCAGATATAAAAAATTCAGAGGGGGGTATGGATTCTCCAAGTTGAGATAGTCGTTCAGTGAGTCTTGTTATAGGTTTAATCATCCATTGACGAATATACAGGATAATGATGATTGATAAAATCGTGATAATGATAGGTACGGCTGACAAAAATATTTCTAAGAGTGTAATGTTTCTAAAGGCTTCAGCATAATCGACTAGAACATAAATATCAAAAGGTAGATGCGTTTTTTCATTTTGGGCATGAATTAGGTAATTAGCGGACGGTATATTGCTAGGTTCTTTTAGGGAGAGTTTACCATTATTACCAATATTAAGTTTTCTGAGAGGTTTTAGGATATCTTCTGAAGATATGACGGCATAAATGATTTTTCCTTCGTAATGAACAGATTTAACTAAGTATTCGCTGTTTTTAGTAGTTACATTTTTCCATTTACGGTCACTTATATCACTACGCAATGATTTTAGATTTGATTTTAACAGTAGATAATCTTCATATGGAATATAAAGATTGGAGACATTTATAAAATGATTAGTACTATCGGTTTCTAATAAGAATGTCATATGAGTTTCATTTTGATATTCAAACTCTGTAAAGCTAGTTTGAACTTTTTTAAGATTTTCTTGATACTCAAGAAACGTTTGTACATGATTTAATTTCTCTAAAGATTCATTATGCGTTATTGTTGAGTACATAAAGCGTTCTACAGAATGCAATTTCTCATTAACAGAGTCAGCATAAATTTCAATTGAACTACGTAAGTGTACTATATTTTGGTTTTTAATAAAATTTCTGGTTATGTTACTCATAGCAATATTGATTAAAATATTTATCAATAGTAGTACAAGTAGGAGTTTAAAGAAAAAATGAATGGAATGTTTTTTTGATAAGTCGTGATTTAATTTCATATACTATTCTCCTATTAAAATTATAGCACTTTGAAAATATGATATCATGTAACAAAACAGATATGTTTTATCAAGATGTCGGAAAAGTAATAGTTTTTGAAATTAAAAAACTGAAAAATTGATAAACCTAGTCCAAAAAGTTCTATTAAGGGAATTCTATATGGTGTAAAATAATCGTAGAAAATCAGATGGGAGGAAAAACATGAAAGTAGCATCTCAACTTCATAAAATAAAATTAAAGCATAGTATTCCGTTATATATATTACTTTTTCCTTCAATATTGCTATTAATTTTATTTTCCTATATTCCCATGTTGGGACTAATTATTGCATTTAAAGACTATTCACCAGCCAATGGTATCTTTGCTAGTCAGTGGGTAGGATTTAAGTACTTTACTCAATTTTTCTCATCATTCCAATTCGGGACAACTATGTTCAATACATTAAAAATTTCACTTTATAGTATTGTAGTAGGATTCCCCTTACCTATTATACTAGCTATAATCAGTAATCAGTTAAGAGTTGGGAAATTTAGAAAAATATTTCAAGTGACAACCTACTTACCCCATTTTATCTCTACAATGGTTATGTGTGGGATGATTATCTTATTTTTATCTCCTACTAGTGGTTTGTTAGCGAATGTATTTAAGTCTGTTGGAATTACTATTCCAGATCTTTTATCAAAACCTAGTCATTTTGCAGGTGTTTATGTTTGGAGCGATGTATGGCAACATATTGGTTGGGATAGTATTATTTATCTAGCAGCGCTTTCTGCAATTGATCCTACATATTATGAGGCTGCAACTATGGATGGTGCCTCTAGATTACAAAAAATTCGGCATATAGAATTACCATTACTTTTGCCGACTGCTATGATTTTACTAATATTAAGAGCAGGTAGTTTATTAAGTGTAGGGTTTGAGAAAGTGTTACTATTACAGAATCCTCTTAATTTAGCAGGAAGTGAGATAATTTCGACCTATGTTTATAAAGTTGGTATGGTGAACTTTCAGTATAGTTATTCGACAGCTATAGGGTTATTTAACACCGTAGTCAATCTAATAATTTTGCTATCTGTTAACTGGTTCTCGAAAAGATATACTAGAACGGGTCTTTTTTAAAGGAAGGAGTGCTCAAGGTGAAATGGTTTTATAAATCAAGAAAAACAAACTCTGAATTACTATTTGATATAGTTACCTATGGTTTAGCAATTTTCCTTATCCTGTTAATTGTTTATCCGTTATGGTTTGTAGTGATTGCATCTTTTAGTAATCCTTCAGATGTTGCAAACGGGAAGGTGTGGTTTATTCCAAGAGAATGGAAATTAGATGGATATTTACGTCTTATTCAACAACCTTTATTTTTACGTAGCTATTTAAATACCATTTTATATACTGTTGTTGGTACCTTAGTTGCTTTAGTAGTCAATATTCCAGCTGGTTATGCTTTATCTAGAAAAGAATTAGTTGGTAGAAAGTGGATGAGTATTCTATACATAATCCCTATGTTCGTATCAGGTGGCTTGATTCCTACCTACTTAACAGTAAAGAATGTTGGCCTAATTGATACATTTTGGGTAATGGTAATACCTTTTGCGGTTTCATCATACAATATTATTGTTGCTAGAACTTTCTTTAATAATAGTATTCCAGACGGGATGTGGGAGGCTGCGCAAATTGATGGATGTGGTACAATTCGTTATTTTATTAAGATAGTCGTTCCTTTATCAAAAGCTATTATAGCAGTTATTGGACTTTGGACTGCAGTTGGTATTTGGAATTCGTGGTTTAATGCTTTAATTTATTTAACGAATGAAAATTTACAGCCATTGCAATTAATTTTACGACGTTTACTAATTAGTAATCAAATGTTACAATCGCAAGCAACAGGAGAAGTGGCATCAGATCTTCGTATCAAAGCTGATATGATGAAATATGCAGCAATTGTTATTTCAACCGCTCCGATAATGTTGCTATATCCCTTTGTTCAAAAATATTTTAATCAAGGCGTAATGATTGGTGCCTTGAAAGAATAGGAGAAAAACATGAAACATAAATCATTTACATATTTGTTCTTAGGAACCGTTACACTTGCTGGCTTAACAGCCTGTGCAAATTCCAATAATGCGAATAAGGACGATAAGTCTGGAGAAGATTCTTATAAAATCACAACTGTTCGTTGGTCTGACTGGGGAGAAGATTATCATAAAGGTTTTCTAACAGATTCGGCTAAGGAAGCAGGTATTGATGTTAAATGGGATACACTTGTGGCAGCAGATTGGTCAGATAAGAAATCTGTTTTGGTTGCTAGCGGAGATTTACCAGATGCATTTTTAGGTTCAAATGCTTTTACAGATTCAGAAATTGCTCAGAACCAATCTTTATTTATTCCGTTAGAAGATTTAATCAAGGAAAACATGCCTAATTTAACTAAGGCTATGGAAAAAGAACCTAAGATTAAAGCTATGATTACTTCACCAGATGGTCATATCTACAGCCTGCCTAAAAAATTACCGATGCGCCCTACTGTAGCTAATCAGCTATTTATTAATAAAAAGTGGCTAGATAATTTAGGGTTAAAGGTTCCAGAAACTTATGATGATTTAGTAAAAGTACTACAAGAATTTAAGGATAAAGATGCGAACGGAAATGGAGACGCTTCTGATGAAATTCCATTCGGAGCAGGAAACTTTGATCCAACATTCTCATATATTCTTCCGTTCAATAATCGTTTAGGTGCAGATAATACGTATGAAATGTCTGTAAAAGATGGAAAACCAGTCTACCTTCGTACAGAAGAAAGTTACAAACAAGGGATTGCAGCAATGCACGAATCTTATAAAAAAGGTTTGATTGATCCGGAAATCTTTACAGAAGATACCTCTATGAGTGTAGCAAAACGTATGGATAAGGGAGTATCTAGAGTAGGTGTTTCTAGTGGTTGGACAGCAGATGCAACGTTTGGCTTACATTCAAGTGAGTATATTGCTCTACCTGCTTTAAAAGGTATGGATGGTAAACAATATGTCTTTTCTGATCCAGATCATTACAACTACGGTCGAAATGAAATTTTGATTACAAATAAGAGCAAAAATCCTGCTAAATTATTGAAATGGTTGGATAAATTATATACAGATGAAGCAAGTATTCAGAATTTCTATGGATCATTTGGAATAGCTACTGAAAAGAATGGTGATAAGTTTAAAGTGTTACCTTCTAAAGATGGTAAATCAGCTGATGAATGGGCATGGATTAATTCACTTCGAGATTTTGGTCCTAAATACGTAAGCGATGATATCAATAGTCGCGTAGAAATCGATCAAACACAAGGTGATGGATTGAAATTGAAGATGGACCAAGATTTGAAACAATTTGCGTTGCCAGCTTACCCTAATGTGATTTATTCACAAGAAGAGCTTAACAAATTATCATCAATCTATGTTAGTATTGAATCTTATGTCAAACAACAAGCATCTAAATGGGTAGTTGAAGGCGGCATAGAAAAAGAATGGGACTCATACAAAGAAACTCTTAAGAATATGGGATTGGACGAATTTATGAAGATTCAACAGGAAGCATATAATCGTTACCAAAAAGAAGTAAAAGAGTAATACTTTATATGAACTCTTGGTTGTATAAACAAGGGACTAGCTAATTACAGGAAGCGAGACTGATAACATCAAATTATCTCGCTTCCTTTATTCTAATTTTTTAATAAATTTGGAAATGTTTTTTAAATAATTTAGGTAATATTTTTGTGCAACTGACATTCTAAAATATAGAGTTAAGACGATTGATTTTATGGAGATATCTATTATGCAAAAATTATTTTCATTAGATGGAAAAGTGGTTAGAATTTTAACTTTTTTGACAGATTTAATTATTTTAAATACTCTATTTATTGTTAGTTGTATTCCAATAGTTACAATTGGGGCATCATTAACTTCTCTTACGACAATGTGGTATCGTATTTTAAAAGGTAAAGACACCGATATTGCTTATCATTATTTTCGGATCTTTAGACGAAATTTTAAACAGTCAACTTTTATTTGGTTGTTTATCCTCCTAATAGAATTACTTTTATATGTGAACTATTGTCTTTGGGGCTATTCAAGTTTATTTTCAGAGTATAGTTTATTGTTAGTGTTGCCCTTTTTATTTGTTATAATACTTTTGATGAGTGTTATTTTTCCCTATATTGGTCTATTTAAAGATAATCTAAAAAATAGTATTGTAAATAGCGTATTAATTTGTATGTTAAATCCAATACAAGCTATCATGTTGGTTTTATTTAATATTTCTGTACTGTATATGAGTTTTAGTAGTCCAGAACGAGTTTTAACATCTATTTACGTATTTACATTTGGGGGATTTGCTTTTTGCGGATTGATGAATGTAACGATAACAAATAAAATGTTTGATAAGGTAAAGAAATTTACTAAAAGGAGGACAACAAATTGAAAATTTTTAAGGGAGAGTTTTATCGAATCTCTGTATTAACAGACAAGCTAGTAAGGTTAGAGTACTCTCAAACTGGAAGTTTTGAGGATAGAACAACCCAACTTATCTATAATAGAGATTTTGGCCAAGTTTCGTTAGATTATATCGAGACGTCAAACGTACTAGATATTATGACGGACTATTTTCATTTGCACTTTAATAAAGGAGAATTTAACGCCGAAAATTTATTTATAGAATTAAAAGGAAATTTTGCTGTATATGGTAGTCGCTGGTATTTTGGTGAATCTATTGAAACGTTAAAAGGAACAGCTCGGACTCTGGATGAGGCAGATGGAGCAATCTCGTTAGAAGATGGAATTATTAGCCGAAATGGTATAGCCTTATTGGATGATTCTCAAGGATTTATTTGGGATGAACAGTCTGGTTATATTGAGAGAGAAAATCAA
Organism: Streptococcus mitis; assembly: GCF_047464945.1. Taxonomy (GTDB): domain Bacteria; phylum Bacillota; class Bacilli; order Lactobacillales; family Streptococcaceae; genus Streptococcus; species Streptococcus mitis_EA. The sequence goes on from NZ_JASHAX010000003.1 coordinate 151,092, forward strand.
ATTGACCTGTATTTCTTTGCCTATGGGCATGATTATAGAGGAGCAATCAGAGACTTTTACCATTTGACTGGTTCAACACCTTTGTTACCAAGATATGCTTTAGGCAATTGGTGGAGTAGATATTGGCCTTATACGTCGGATGAATACTTGGATTTAATAGACAGATTTGAAACAGAGAACATTCCATTATCTATCGGTGTGTTAGATATGGATTGGCATATAACTGACATTCCAGCTCGTTTTGGAAGTGGCTGGACAGGATATAGTTGGAATAAAAACTTAATACCAAATCCAGAACAGTTATTGCAACAACTTCATGATAGAAAGTTAAAACTCTCTTTAAATGTCCATCCTGCTGATGGTATACGGGCTTATGAAGAAGCTTATCCTCGGGTCGCAAAACGATTAGGGTTAAATGTAGAATTAGAGGAACCTGCTATTTTTGATTTTTTTAATCCCTCTTTTAGAGAATCCTACTTTAAAGATGTTCATTATGAGCTAGAAAAGCAAGGAGTAGATTTTTGGTGGATTGACTGGCAACAAGGGACACAAGGCATGTTGGATCCTCTATGGCTTTTAAACCATTATCATTATCAGGATAGTTGTAAAAATGCAGAAGGTGGCTTGATTTTATCAAGGTATGCAGGTCCTGGTAGTCACCGCTACCCTGTTGGTTTTTCAGGAGATACCATTATTAGTTGGAATTCCTTAAGATTTCAACCTTATTTTACAGCGACAGCATCTAATATCGGTTATAGTTGGTGGAGTCATGATATCGGTGGACACATGCTGGGGGATTATGACGAAGAGCTACAAACTAGATGGCTACAGTTTGGTGTTTTTAGTCCGATAACTCGATTACATAGTTCTAGAAGTCCCTTTAATAGTAAAGAACCTTGGTTTTTTTCAGAAACAACATCTAAGATTATGAAGAAATACCTTCGTTTGAGACATCAGATGATTCCATATCTATACACCATGAATGTAAAGACACACGAGGAAGGTGCCCCATTAATCAGCCCAATGTATTATTTCTACCCAGAGAATGATGAGAGCTATAATGTTCCAAATCAATACTTTTTTGGAACAGAACTGATGGTGGCTCCCGTTGTAGAAAAGATGGATTTGGCATTCCAATCTGCAAAAGTAGATGTATGGTTCCCTGAAGGTGAGTGGTATGACTTCTTTTCAGAGAAAAAATATACAGGTGGTGTGAAGTTGAGTGTTTATAGAGACATTTCGACGATACCTGTGTTTGCAAAAAGTGGTGCAATCATTCCCTTGGTTGGTTCTGAGATAGATATGGGTGTTGATTTACCTGAAGTTGTAGATTGGTATGTATTCCCAGGCAAACAACATTCCTTTGAAATGATTGAAGATCAAAATGGTCAAAGATATCAAACAAGATTATCAATCGACTGGGAAATGGGGATGGTAGAGTTGGCATTACAAGGAGATTCTAGTATCGTTCCAAGCAATAGAAAACATAGAATTCATTTTAAAGGAACGAATGTGTCTATAATTGAATTGCCAAATAAGAATGATACAGCTAGATTTGAATTGAAAGATAATAAAAGGACATCCCTAAATGATGAAGTTTTTAGACTACTAAAGACTGCTTCTCTTCCATATGAATTAAAAGATAGATTGTTAAATCAATTCATCAATGCCAAAAATTCTCATGAGTTAATGAATATCTTGCATCATCAGGATAAGGAATTGAGAGGGCGTTTGTTGGAAATGATATTTACTAGCGAAAACTAATTGAGAAATTTCGTACACAATTTCTATTATTTAATTGCTAATTATTTATTTTTCATATGTAATAGTTTTACATCTCTATGCTTATTGACTTGTATTTTAGTAATTACAAGTTTGACATAGGGATGTTTTTGTTTACTGAAGAGGAAAGGATAAGTATGTTTCAAGTTTTGAAACATTTTTAAACTAAACAAGAGCAAATTTTTAAATGTGATTTTTCAAAGTAACTTCCACTTGCCTGACCGAAGTGGAAGTTAGTCTGAAACGGATTTTTATGGCGGAATTAAGTATGAGACGTGTGATTTTTTCAGAAAATTTTCTAAAAAAACAGGATTTGTTTGACATTTGTTTGAAAATTCTGTAAAATGAATTATTATATCGTTAAAGGAGAATATATATGGAAAAACAGAAAACATTTTTTGGACATCCTATGGGCTTGTCCACCCTCTTCTTTACAGAGATGTGGGAACGCTTTTCTTACTATGGGATGCGAGCTATCCTACTTTACTATATGTACTATAGCGTGCAAGATGGTGGGTTGGGGATGGATAAGACCACGGCCGCATCGGTTATGGCGATTTATGGCTCACTGGTATTTTTGTCCTCGGTTATCGGTGGTTTTGTCAGTGACCGTATTTTAGGAAGTCGTAAGACTGTCTTTTACGGTGGGATTCTGATTATGCTAGGGCATATTGCTTTGGCAACACCTTTTGGACAAGTGGCTCTCTATCTCTCTATTGCCTTGATTATCTTTGGAACTGGATTTTTAAAACCCAATATCTCAGATATGGTTGGGGGAATTTATGAGAAAGAGGATGATAGACGGGATGCAGGTTTTAGTATCTTTGTCTTTGGTATTAACTTAGGTGCCTTCGTTGCCCCTTATCTAGTAGGTTATCTAGGTCAGGAAGTCAATTTCCATCTAGGTTTCTCATTAGCTGCCATTGGGATGTTCTTTGGTCTGGTGAAGTATGTTTTAGATGGGAAGAAATATCTGCCTGAATCAAGTCTTTACCCCACTGATCCCCTTTCACAGAAGGACCAGCAGACCTTGATTAAACGCTTGCTGATTACACTTGTCATGGTTATTCTCGTGGTTATAGGTTTAGTCTTTACTCACCAGTTTAACGTGGATATGATTGTTAATATCTTTACAGTGATTGCGGTAATCATTCCAATCTACTATTTCTTCAAAATTTTATCTAGTCAGAAAATAACTGCTACTGAGAGATCCCGAGTGTTTGCCTACATTCCTTTATTTATCGCTGGAGTACTCTTCTGGTCTATTGAGGAGCAGGGATCTGTCGTTCTCGCTCTATTTGCGGATGATCAAACTCGACTTTACTTTAATGTATTTGGGAATCAGATTCATTTCCCATCTAGCTTTTTCCAAAGTATCAATCCACTTTTCATTATGATTTATGTGCCGATTTTTGCATGGTTGTGGGGGAAAATGGGTAAAAAGCAACCGTCCTCTTCTAAGAAATTTGCTTACGGTTTATTAGCAGCAGGTTTATCCTTCTTGTGGATGATGTTACCAGGGATGCTCTTTGGGACAGATGTTAAGGTCAGTCCTTTCTGGTTGATTATGAGTTGGGCTATTGTGATTGTGGGGGAGATGTTGATTTCGCCTATTGGTTTATCAGTCACTACTAAGCTAGCACCAAAATCCTTCCAAGCACAAATGATGTCTATCTGGTTCTTAAGTAACGCTGCTGCCCAAGCTATCAATGCTCAAATTGTAAAATTTTATACAAGCGAAACTGAAGTGGCTTACTATGGAATTGTTGGAGGAATTACGATTGTATTCGGTATTATCTTACTCTTCTACGTTCCACGTATTGAAAAACTAATGTCTGGTATCAAATAGAGAAAAACTGGAATTTCTGTAGGGATTCTAAAAGTTAGATCAATTATTTATTCATGGGATTTAGTTCTGTATTGTACAGGGCTAAGTCCTTTTAGTTTGATTAATACTCTTCGAAAATCAAATTCAAACCGCGTCAACGTCGCCTTGCCGTACTCAAGTACAGCCTGCGGCTAGTTTCCTAGTTTGCTCTTTGATTTTCATTGAGTATAAAACTCACGATGTTTCTGCTTTTCCTAGTAGACAACCGTCTACTTTTTTTATATAATAAAACTAAACCATATTGGTTGAGTTCTAAAAATATGGATTCAAGCATCGATTAGTCTTTCTAAGGGAGATAATGTCCATTAAAGTATCATAATAGGAGTAAAGTATGTATCAGCCAGAAAAATTAAAGGCTCGGAGGAAAGAGTTAAAACTAACACAGAAGGAAATTGCAGAGCAACTTGGGATTAGTTTCCAGGCTTACTCGACTTGGGAACGTGGAATCAAAGAACCGTCTAAGGAGAAGGTAGCCCAGCTAGAGAACATTTTAAAAGTACCAAAAGGATATTTTACTCAGATCGAGATTGTCCGTCTCTACCATAGCCTCTCCAAGCAAGGGCAGGAGAAGGTTGTTCTCTATGCTCGCAACCTATCTCAAGAGGAGCAAGTCCAAAAAGTAACAGCTATGCCAGAGCGTCTCTACGAGTACCGTGTTTATGAACGCATGTCAGCAGGGATTGGGGCTTCAGTCTACGATGATCAGAATTTTGATACGGTTTACTTTAATGAGGAGTTGGCTCATGATTTTGCGTCATGGGTGTCTGGGGACTCCATGGAACCTAAATACCAAAATGGTTCAGTAGCTCTGATTCGAGAGACAGGATTTGACTATGATGGAGCGGTTTATGCAGTGGTTTGCAACAACCAGACCTATATCAAACGGGTCTATCGAGAGGAGAATGGATTGCGTCTGGTCTCTATCAATTCTAAATACAAGGATATTTTCATCTCCTATGAGGAAGATCCTCGGATTGTGGGGATTATCGTTGGGAACTTTGTGCCGATGGAGGGATAGCCAATGGGCTACTTTGATTATTCCAGAGAGCCCAAAAGTGACATTGCCTTTGTCGATATGAAATCCTTTTATGCCAGTGTTGAGTGTGTGAAAAGAGGATTGCATCCGCTGAAGACTTCGCTTTGTGTCATGAGTCGCGCGGATAATTCAACTGGTCTTATCCTAGCCTCCTCTCCCCTGTTTAAGAAGATTTTTGGCAAATCAAATGTTGGTCGGGCCTATGATCTGCCCTTTGATATCAAGACCCGCAAATTTTCCTACTATAATGCTAGAAAGCAAGGGCTACCTACCGACTCAGACTATGTTCGCTACATCGAAGATTGGGCTCAAGTGACCTTGATTGTGCCTCCTAGGATGGATGAATACATAGCAGTCAATATGGAAATTCAGCGAATCTTTCAAAACTATGGCAGTCCAGATGATATTTATCCTTACTCTATCGATGAGGGCTTTATTGATCTGACTAGTTCGCTCAACTATTTTATCCCAGATAAGAGTCTCTCTCGCAAAAACAAGCTGGATATGCTTTCTGCTCGTATTCAGAGGGATATTTGGAGGCAGACAGGGATCTACTCTACAGTAGGCATGTCCAATGCCAATCCTTTACTGGCCAAGTTGGCTCTGGATAATGAGGCCAAGCACACTCCGACCATGAGGGCCAACTGGTCTTACCAGGATGTGGAAGAGAAGGTCTGGTCCATTCCCAAGATGACCGACTTTTGGGGAATTGGCAGGCGGATGGAGAAACGCTTGCATGCTCTGGGGATTTTTTCTATCAAGGAATTGGCAACCAGCAATCCAGATCAGTTAAAGAAAGCTCTGGGTCAGGCTGGTCTGCGTTTGTGGTTTCATGCCAATGGGATTGATGAGAGCAATGTTCATAAGCCCTATAAAGCCAAATCCAAGGGCTTGGGGAATTCTCAAATCTTGCCGAGAGACTACGTGAAGCTACGGGATATTGAAATTATTCTTCGAGAAATGGCGGAGCAGGTGGCTATTAGATTGAGAAGAGCGGGCAAGAAAACAACCCTTGTCTCTATCTATGTTGGTTTCTCTAAACAGGAGGTCAGGTCGTCTATTCACACACAAATGAAGGTCGAACCGACCAATAATACAGCTGTCTTAACGAATTATGTTTTGAAGTTATTTCATAACAAATACACTTCTGGAGCGGTCAGAAGTGTCGGAGTTAACTATTCAGGCTTTGTGGATGAGTCCTTGGGTTTGATTTCCCTTTTTGATGATGTTGATAAGTTAGAAAAAGAAGAAAGGCTCCAGACGGCCATTGACTCCATTAGGGAACAATTTGGTTTCACTTCTCTCTTAAAGGCCAATGCACTGGACGAAGCCTCTAGGAGTCTTGCTAGAAGCAAGCTGATTGGAGGACATTCTGCTGGAGGATTAGATGGATTACAATGATTGATCGTTCTTATTTACCTTTTCAATCTGCGCGAGATTATCAAGATCCAGGTATGCAGAAGTGGATGGGCTTTTATCTTTCAGAACACACCAGTTCGCTCAGTGAAGAAAAAAACCGTGTTGATTTTTCGATAGATTTGGACCCAGTTGAGAAACTACATTTACTTTCTCAGCTTTATGTTGGCCAACTGAAGGGAAGTTTTGTGGTAAAGGAAAAGAAGCAGAAAATCACCATCATCGGTGTGGTGAGAGAGTTATCACCTCAGACTCTATCTATTAGGACAAACGAGGGATATAGGTTGATAGAGGTTGCAGATGTCCTAGAAATTCGACTGTGGGAGGAGGGAGTTTATGACTAGAAAAGAGCTGTATGAAAACAAACTACAGATGGATTATTTTTCAGATAACTATATTCATTTTGAAGAGGATTTTCAAAAATATTCTGCCATGAACGTGCCCTTGACTTTCTTGATTGATGACATCCTACGAACCATGGCGATGAATCAGAAAAACTACTTTGTCTTAAACAAGGAAAATGCTAAGGATGGGCGGGAGCATCGTTTTTATTTTAGGGTGGTAACGGAAAAAACGTGTCCCAGAAATAGAACCTATACATACTCAGGAGTCAAGAATAGCAGTTAGTAGTGAATTGTCTGCTATGAATGTATCATTTTTACAACACTTCATGGTTCATATCATGGGGTGTTTTTCTATTTAAGCCAAAGCCCATCAAAAAATCTCACTATTCATCAGGATAAGGAAACCTAATCATAGTGAGATTGTGAATTATAGTAGTTTTTGTATTGCCTCTTCAATTTGTTGTGGGTCTGTTTTTGAAGAGAAGCGTTCAAAGACCTGTCCATCTCGACCGATGAGAAATTTAGCGAAATTCCATTCAATTCGTTTTCCCAGTGGGCCAGATTTCTGGTCTTTCAACCAAACATAGAGGGGATCTGCTTCCTTACCGTTGACCTTGATCTTGGCAAAACGTGGGAAAGTGGTTTGATAATGTAGGCTACAGAAGCTGTTGATTTCCTCTGGGCTACCTGGTGCTTGTCCCATAAACTGATTGCAAGGGAAGTCTAAAATCTCAAAACCTTGTTCTTGATAGCGATCATAGAGTTCTTGAAGTCCTTGGTACTGGGGCGTTAAACCACATCCAGTAGCAGTGTTGACAACCAAGAGAACCTTACCACGATAGGTCTCTAGTGGAGTTTCTTGATGGTCTTGGTTCAAGACTGAAAAATCGTATAGTGAAGTCATTGCTTGCTTTTCTCCTTCTGATTGGTATTTTTAGGAGTTTTCTCCTCCTGTAATGATAGAAATCCGTAGGTCAGGGTTCCAAAAATGCTACCGATAATCAGGCCATACATCAGAAGAGGAACACTTTTATCGAATTGTATGAGCAACTTACCAAAATCTGAAAAGGACATCTGCTGAACGAAGACTTTATGAAAGATGAGTAGGGTAAAGAGGCCAATCTGAAGACCGATAAACACAACCCAGCTTCGAAATTTGATTTGGGCTTTGCTGTAGGTTTTGAGGATGATTTCTGACTTGTCATCTTTTTCCAGATGGAGTTCTTTGACAGCTCTTTGAGTTTTTAAGGTAATGAAAAAAATGAGTCCAGAGTAAATGTAGGGCATGGCATAGCGAACGGCTTCTATGAAGCGTCCAAATAATAGATAAAACAAGAAGAGAATGAAGGAAGAGTAAAAGATTTGGACCATGGAACGGGCACAAGCCTTGTAGATAATCTCTTGCCGACATTCATCAAAAGGGCCTTGAATATGAAAGAGATTTCGGAGTAGGCGAGTGGTTAAGTCTTCTTTTTTCATGCTGGTAACCTCCTAAATGAGCGGTTTTACTGACTTTCTTTTACGAATTGATAGAGATAATAAAGATAAATGATAGAAGAAAGGCTAGCGATAGTCAGCAGTAAATAATAATTCCAATTGCCTGAGACGAGCATCAGTTGTGGAAAAGATAGAATCATAAAGTATAGTGCTAAGTTAAGTGTGCGCGTTTTTGGGGAGTCAATCTTTAGATAAGTCAGTCCTTTGTTAAGTGCTAGAATAAAGACTAGCACGAGGAATGTCTCGTCGATTGGCAAGTTCCCTGAAACGATGATGAAGATGAGCAGTGAACTGAACAAAATATGATAGGTAAGTAAAGTTACTAGTGATTTCATAGGGCACCTCCTAATCCTGGTCTTTTTTAGCTCTTGCAATACGAAGTGAGTCAACAGTATGCATCATCACTCCGAAAAAGAAAGCTCCCAGTATAGTTTTAAAAATATGTTTTGTATTTAGAAGAGAAGTGATAAAATTTGGATTTTCACTTGTTAGGGTATCAATGAGTGGAATTATAAAAAATATCACTGTTCCATAAATCGAACCTGCTTTCAGACCAGGATAACGTAACTGTTTCTTTTCTTTTTTCATAGTTTCCTCCTAATCCTCATCTTGATCTTTCTTAGTTTTTGCAATGCGACGGGAGATGAGGAACTGTATGCTCGCTCCGAAGAAGATAGAACCGAGAATGCTTGATACACCATTTCTTATAGTGAGAAGAGAATGAAAATAGTCCTGACCTTCACCTATGAGTATACTGAGAAGAGGAGTTATAAAAAACATCCATAGACCAAAGAACAAACCTGCTTTAAGACCTGGGTAGTGTAGTTGCTTACTTTCTTTCTCGCTCAGCATATCTGGTTCAATAGTTGTAATCCCTGTTTTTTTCATTTGGTAGGTGAGATAGCCAGCAACGATGAGGGCAATCACTAAAATCAGAGGAGGATAGACTAGAGCCACTAGTTGAGGATATTTATAGGCCAGAACGAGCGGAATAAGATTTCCGAAAATCATCAGATAAAAGAGGAAGATAAAGACTTGATTGCCGATACGATCAGCCTCGCGTCGTTTGTATTCGTCAAGTGGATCAGAAATACCGTATGTGCGCTTGATCAGTTTTTCAGTGAAGGTTTCTTTTTTCATGTGTTGGCTCCTTTTTAAAAATCATCCTCCCAAAAGAGACTGTTGAGGTCAGTTTGGAGGCTACGGGCGAGATTGAGACAGAGTTCCAGAGTTGGATTGTACTTGTCGTTCTCAATCATGTTGATGGTCTGTCTCGAGACGCCGATATCCTTGGCGAGCTCGAGCTGGGAAATGCCCAGTTCCTTGCGAAATTCTTTCACACGATTCATCTGATCTCCTTTCTGATTTGTGTCGTATATATTTGACTATATTGTATTCCTTTAAAAATAAAATGTCAAGTATTTTTGACATATTTTTTGAAGAAATAGTAGTATCCTTGTCCGATTTATCTGACTAGTGCAAGCTGGTCGGATTTGTGGTAAAATAGATAAGATATGACAAAAGAATTTCATCATGTAACGGTCTTACTCCATGAAACGATTGATATGCTCGACGTAAAGCCTGACGGTATCTACGTTGATGCGACTTTGGGTGGAGCGGGCCATAGCGAATATTTATTAAGTAAATTAAGTGAAAAAGGACATCTCTATGCCTTTGACCAGGACCAGAATGCCATCGACAATGCGCAAGAACGCTTGGCACCCTACATTGAAAAGGGGATGGTGACTTTTATCAAGGATAACTTCCGTCATTTACAGGCACGTTTGCGCGAAGCTGGTGTTCAGGAAATTGATGGAATTTGTTATGACTTGGGAGTGTCTAGTCCTCAGCTGGATCAGCGTGAGCGTGGTTTTTCTTATAAAAAGGATGCGCCATTGGATATGCGCATGAATCAGGATGCTAGTCTGACAGCTTATGAAGTGGTGAACCACTATGGTTATCATGACTTGGTTCGTATTTTCTTCAAGTATGGTGAGGACAAATTCTCTAAACAGATTGCCCGTAAGATTGAACAAGCGCGTGAGGTCACGCCAATCGAGACTACGACTGAATTAGCAGAGATTATCAAGTCGGCTAAACCTGCCAAGGAGCTCAAGAAGAAGGGCCATCCTGCCAAACAGATATTCCAGGCTATTCGGATTGAAGTCAACGATGAGCTGGGAGCCGCAGATGAATCTATCCAGCAGGCTATGGAGATGTTGGCTCTAGATGGTAGAATCTCAGTGATTACCTTCCATTCGCTAGAAGACCGCTTGACCAAGCAATTGTTCAAGGAAGCTTCAACGGTTGAAGTTCCAAAAGGCTTGCCTTTCATCCCAGATGATCTCAAGCCCAAGATGGAATTGGTATCCCGTAAGCCAATCTTGCCAAGTGCAGAAGAATTAGAAGCCAATAACCGCTCGCACTCAGCCAAGTTGCGCGTGGTCAGAAAAATTCACAAGTAAGAGGAAAAAATGGTAGATAAAAAAGAAACAACCAGTCAATTCTTGCAGAATCGTATAAAAAAATTCTCCCGTGTGGAGAAGGCTTTTTATCTTTCCATTGCGTTTACAGCTCTCGTTTTGGCGCTGAGTATTATCTTTATGCAGACTCGACTCCTACAAGTACAAAATGATTTGACAAAAATCAATGCGCAGATAGAGGAGAAGAAGACAGAGTTGGATGATGCCAAACAAGAGGTAAATGAATTGTTGAGGGCAGAACGCTTGAAAGAAATCGCAAATTCTAAGGACTTAAAATTGAATAATGAGAATATTCGATCAGCGGAGTAAGATATGAAGTGGACAAAAAGAATAACCCGATTTGCGATTAGAAACCGTAAATCTCCAGCAGAAAATCGTAAAATAGTGGGGAAGTACATCAGCTTGTTAGCTGTCGTACTTTTCGCTGTCTTTTTGGTCAATTTTGCTGTTATTATCGGGAGTGGTAGTAAATTTGGAACGGATCTAGTCAAAGAGGCTAAGAAGGTTCACCAAATAACCCGTATAGTCCCTGCCAAACGTGGGACTATTTATGACCGAAATGGAGTCCCGATTGCTGAGGATGCAACCTCCTATAATGTCTATGCTGTTATTGATAAAAAATACAAATCAGCAACGGGTAAAATTCTTTATGTAGAAGATGCCCAGTTTAATAAGGTAGCAGAGATTTTCCATAAGTATTTGGATATGGATGAGGCTTATGTTAAAGAACAATTGTCTCAACCGAATCTGACTCAAGTTTCTTTTGGTGCAAAAGGAAATGGAATTACCTATGCCAATATGATGGCTATTAAAAAGGATCTAAAAGACGCTAGTGTTGAAGGAATTGACTTCACAACTAGCCCAAACAGAAGCTATCCAAATGGACAATTCGCTTCTAGTTTTATTGGTTTAGCTCAGCTCCATGAAAATGAAGATGGCAGCAAGAGCTTGCTGGGAACTTCTGGAATGGAGAGTTCCTTGAACAGTATTCTTGCAGGGACAGACGGCATTATTACCTATGAAAAGGATCGTCTGGGTAATATTGTCCCTGGAACAGAACAAGTTTCCCAGCAAACAGTAGATGGCAAGGATGTTTATACGACTATTTCCAGCACCCTTCAGTCCTTCATGGAGACACAGATGAATGCCTTTCAAGAAAAAGTAAAAGGCAAGTATATGACGGCTACCTTGGTCAGTGCTAAAACAGGGGAAATTCTTGCAACAACGCAACGGCCGACCTTCGATGCTGATACTAAGGAAGGACTTACCAAGGACTTTGTTTGGCGTGATATCCTCTATCAAAGTAACTATGAACCAGGATCAACCATGAAGGTCATGACGCTCGCTGCTGCTATTGATAATAACACTTTCCCAAGTGGAGAATACTTCAATAGCAGTGAATTAAAAATAGCGGATGTGACGATTCGAGATTGGGATGTTAATGATGGTTTGACTACTGGTAGGATGATGACTTTCTTACAAGGTTTCGCTCTCTCCAGTAATGTTGGAATGAGTCTTCTTGAACAAAAAATGGGAGATACTACTTGGTTGGATTATCTAAACCGCTTTAAATTTGGGGTCCCAACTCGCTTTGGCTTGACAGATGAATACGCTGGTCAACTTCCAGCTGACAATATTGTTAATATTGCTCAGAGTTCATTTGGACAAGGGATTTCAGTAACTCAGACGCAAATGATTCGTGCTTTCACGGCTATTGCCAACGATGGAGTCATGTTAGAACCTAAATTTATCAGTGCCATTTATGATCCAAATGATCAAACTGCTCGGAAATCTCAAAAAGAAGTTGTGGGAAATCCTGTTTCTAAAGATGCAGCTAGTCTAACTCGGACTAACATGATTTTGGTAGGGACGGATCCGGTTTATGGAACCATGTATAACCACAGCACAGGCAAGCCAACTGTAACTGTTCCTGGGCAAAATGTAGCCCTCAAGTCTGGTACGGCTCAGATTGCTGACGAGAAAAATGGTGGTTATCTAGTCGGGTTAACCAATTATATTTTCTCGGCTGTATCGATGAATCCGGCTGAAAATCCTGATTTTATCTTGTATGTGACGGTCCAACAACCTGAACATTATTCAGGTATTCAGTTGGGAGAATTTGCCAATCCTATCTTGGAGCGGGCTTCAGCTATGAAAGACTCTCTCAATCTTCAAACAACAGCTAAAGCTTTGGAGCAAGTAAGTCAACAAAGTCCTTATCCTATGCCTAGTGTCAAGGATATTTCACCTGGTGATTTAGCAGAAGAATTGCGTCGCAATCTTGTGCAACCAATCGTTGTTGGTACTGGAACAAAGATTAAAGAGACTTCTGTAGAAGAAGGAAAAAATCTTGCACCAAACCAACAAGTTCTCCTTTTATCGGATAAGGTAGAAGAAATTCCAGACATGTATGGCTGGAAAAAAGAGACTGCTGAAACCTTTGCTAAATGGTTGGATATTGAGTTGGAATTTGAAGGTTCAGGTTCCGTCGTTCAGAAGCAAGATGTTCGGACTAATACAGCTATCAAAAACATTAAAAAAATTAAATTAACTTTAGGAGACTAATATGTTTATTTCTATCAGTGCTGGAATTGTGACATTTTTACTAACTTTGGTAGGAATTCCAGCCTTTATCCAATTTTATAGAAAGGCGCAAATTACAGGCCAGCAGATGCATGAGGATGTCAAACAGCACCAGGCAAAAGCTGGGACTCCTACAATGGGAGGTTTGGTTTTCTTAATTGCTTCTGTTTTAGTTGCTTTCTTTTTCGCCCTATTTAGTAATCAACTCAGCAATAATGTTGGTATGATTTTATTTATCTTGGTTCTTTATGGTTTAATCGGATTTTTAGATGACTTCCTCAAGGTCTTCCGTAAAATCAATGAGGGCCTTAATCCCAAACAGAAATTGGCTCTTCAGCTTCTAGGTGGCGTCATTTTCTACCTTTTCTATGAGCGTGGTGGCGATATGCTTTCTGTCTTTGGTTATCAAGTACATCTAGGGATTTTCTATATTGTCTTCGCTCTTTTCTGGCTAGTTGGTTTTTCAAATGCAGTCAACTTGACAGATGGTATTGACGGTCTGGCTAGTATTTCCGTTGTGATTAGTTTGTCTGCCTATGGCGTTATTGCCTATGTGCAAGGTCAGATGGATATCCTTCTAGTGATTCTTGCCATGATTGGTGGTTTGCTCGGTTTCTTTGTCTTTAACCATAAGCCTGCTAAGGTCTTTATGGGGGATGTGGGAAGTTTGGCTCTCGGTGGAATGTTGGCAGCTATCTCTATGGCCCTCCACCAAGAATGGACTCTCTTGATTATCGGAATTGTTTATGTTTTTGAAACAACTTCGGTTATGATGCAAGTAAGTTATTTCAAAATGACTGGTGGCAAACGTATTTTCCGTATGACGCCTGTGCATCACCATTTTGAGCTTGGAGGATTGTCTGGTAAAGGAAATCCTTGGAGCGAGTGGAAGGTTGACTTCTTCTTTTGGGGAGTGGGACTTCTAGCAAGTCTCCTGACGCTAGCAATTTTGTATTTGATGTAAGAACGGCACCCTGATTTTTCAGGGTGTTTTTGCTTTTTAAAAAATATTGGTCAATTAAAGTCAAAATCCTTGACCTTTTCTGACTAATGTAGTATATTATGAACGTAAGGTAAATGAAAGCCTTACTAGAACACTTATTTAAAGTAAAATAGAAAGAGGTGGGGTCTATGTTTAATCTACAAATCTTCAGAAGTAAAGATAGTCTACTCCTACTTGAAAAAGAAAAACCAGAAATAGTACGTAGAGTAGCGATTTAGCTAGTCTAAATTTTTTAAAACAAAGGTCAAAGATAGTCAATATCAGTAATAATAACGAAGTAAAACAAAAAGAGGTAAAGAATATGAACAACAACTTTAATAATTTTAACAATATGGATGATTTATTTAACCAATTGATGGGTGGTATGCGTGGATATAGTTCTGAAAATCGCCGTTACTTGATTAATGGACGTGAAGTGACACCTGAGGAATTTGCTCATTATCGTGCAACTGGTCAATTACCAGGAAATGCAGAAACTGATGGACAAATGCCACAACAGACTTCAGGTATGAAACAAGACGGTGTCCTTGCTAGACTAGGTCGAAACTTGACAGCAGAAGCGCGTGAGGGCAAGTTGGATCCTGTTATCGGACGAAACAAGGAAATTCAAGAAACATCTGAAATTCTTTCACGCCGTACCAAGAACAATCCTGTTCTAGTCGGAGATGCAGGTGTTGGTAAGACAGCAGTTGTCGAAGGATTAGCGCAAGCCATTGTGAACGGAGATGTCCCAGCTGCCATTAAGAATAAGGAAATTATTTCCATTGATATCTCAGGTCTTGAGGCTGGGACTCAATACCGTGGTAGCTTTGAAGAAAACGTTCAAAATTTAGTCAATGAAGTGAAAGAAGCAGGAAATATTATCCTCTTCTTTGATGAAATTCACCAAATTCTCGGTGCTGGATCTACTGGAGGTGACAGTGGATCTAAAGGCCTTGCGGATATTCTCAAGCCAGCCCTATCTCGTGGGGAATTGACCGTGATTGGGGCAACGACTCAAGACGAATACCGTAATACTATCTTGAAGAATGCAGCTCTTGCTCGTCGTTTCAACGAAGTCAAGGTCAATGCTCCTTCAGCAGAGGATACCTTTAAAATCCTTCAAGGAATTCGTGATCTCTATCAACAACACCACAATGTCATCTTGCCAGATGAAGTCTTGAAAGCAGCAGTGGATTATTCTGTACAATACATTCCTCAACGTAGCTTGCCAGATAAGGCTATTGACCTTGTCGATGTTACGGCAGCTCACTTGGCAGCTCAGCATCCAGTAACAGATGTACATGCTGTTGAACGTGAAATTGAGGCAGAAAAAGACAAGCAGGAAAAAGCAGTTGAGGCGGAAGATTTTGAAGCAGCTCTAAACTATAAAACACGCATCGCAGAATTGGAAAAGAAAATCGAAAACCACACAGAAGATATGAAAGTGACTGCAAGTGTCAACGATGTGGCTGAATCTGTAGAACGAATGACAGGAATTCCAGTATCACAAATGGGAGCGTCAGACATCGAACGTTTGAAAGATATGTCTCATCGTCTGCAAGATAAGGTAATCGGTCAAGACAAGGCGGTAGAAGCTGTAGCTCGTGCTATCCGTCGTAACCGTGCTGGTTTTGATGAAGGCAATCGCCCAATCGGTAGTTTCCTCTTTGTAGGACCTACTGGGGTTGGTAAGACGGAGCTTGCTAAGCAATTGGCGCTAGATATGTTTGGAACCAAGGATGCGATCATCCGCTTGGATATGTCTGAATACAGTGACCGCACAGCCGTTTCTAAGCTAATTGGTACAACAGCAGGCTATGTGGGTTATGATGACAATAGAAATACCTTGACAGAACGTGTTCGTCGCAATCCATACTCTATCATTCTCTTGGATGAGATTGAAAAGGCTGACCCTCAAGTGATTACTCTTCTCCTCCAAGTTCTAGATGATGGTCGTTTGACAGATGGTCAAGGAAATACAGTAAACTTTAAAAACACTGTCATTATTGCAACCTCAAATGCTGGATTTGGCTATGAAGCCAACTTGACAGAAGATGCGGATAAACCAGAATTGATGGACCGTTTGAAACCCTTCTTCCGTCCAGAGTTCCTCAACCGCTTTAATGCAGTTATCGAGTTCTCACACTTGAATAAGGAAGACCTTTCTAAGATTGTGGACTTGATGTTGGCTGAAGTCAACCAAACCTTGGCTAAGAAAGACATTGATTTGTCAGTCAGTCAAGCGGTTAAAGACTATATCACAGAAGAAGGTTATGACGAAGTCATGGGTGTTCGTCCGCTCCGTCGCGTGGTTGAACAAGAAATTCGGGATAAGGTGACAGATTTCCACTTGGATCATTTAGATGCCAAACATCTGGAAGCCGATATGGAAGATGGTGTTTTAGTCATTCGTGAAAAAGCCTAATACTCTTCGAAAATCTCTTCAAACCACGTCAACGTCGCCTTGCTGTATATATGTGACTGACTTCGTCAGTTCTATCTACAACCTCAAAGCAGTGCTTTGAGCAACCTACGGCTAGTTTTCTAGTTTGCTCTTTGATTTTCATTGAGTATAAGACAGAATTTTGAGGATAAAAAAGAAGGAGCCAGCTGAAAAGCCGGTTCCTTTTTTACGTTTAAATCACATGACGCTCAAAGGCATCATCTGAAATCCCTTGTTCCAAGATGAGTTTCGCCCATTCTTTAGCAGAAAAGAGGCTGTGATCCTTGTAGTTTCCACAAGATTCGATGGTTGTTCCAGGAACATCTTCCCAAGTAGTAGTCTCAGCGATTTCCTTGAGCGAATCCTTGATAACGGTCGCGATTTCGGCACTAGTGTGATGTCCCCACATAATCATGTGGAAGCCTGTACGGCAACCAAATGGTGAACAGTCAATCATACCGTCAATGCGGGTGCGGATGAGTTTTGCCAAGAGGTGCTCAATAGTGTGAAGACCAGCGGTAGGGATAGAGTCTTCATTTGGTTGCACCAAGCGAATATCATAATTGGAGATGATGTCACCTTTTGGTCCTGTTTCTTCTCCAATCAAGCGAACATAGGGTGCTTTAACAATAGTGTGGTCAAGTTCAAAACTTTCAACAATAACTTCTTTTGACATGGTAAATCCTTTCAGTTTTCTTCTTTCATTATAACATAAAGCTGGCTCCTGAGACAGAGAGAAAACCTCTCCGTGAGTGGAGAGGTTCAAATCGTTACTTGCGATACAAGCGGTCGTATTGGTAGTATGGGTCAAAGGTTACGTTGATACCTAATTTACGAAGGACATTCTTGTCTTCATCTGTCAAGATGATGGTTGAGTGAGCTTCGCTTCCTTTGAGGTTGCCAAGTTCTTCCATAGCGCGGGCAGCGTCAGGATTTTCCGTAGCTGTGATAGCTAGTGCAATCAAAATTTCATTTGAATGCAGGCGTGGATTGCGACTACCGAGATGATCGATTTTAAGACCTTGGATTGGTTTGACAAGTTCAGGTTCGATGAGTTTTACTTCTTTAGCAATATCAGCTGATTTCTTGATGGCGTTGATCAAGGCAGCGGCTGTAGGGCCAAAGAGTTCTGAGTTCTTACCAGTCACGATTTCACCAGTTGGCAATTCAAGGGCTAGGGCTGGTCCGCCAGTTTCTTCAGCTTTTTGACGTGCAGCAACAGCAACCTTGCGGTCTGCAGGTGTGATACCGAGGTCGTTCATAAGCAACTCGATTTTCTTGACAGCAGCTTCGCCAACTTTTTCGGCTTTGAAATCAAGAACAGTCTGATAGTAGCGACGGATGATTTCTTGTTTAGAGGCTTCAATAGCAGCCTCATTATCTGTAATAGCGAAACCAACCATGTTGACACCCATATCTGTCGGAGAAGCGTATGGAGATTCACCAAGGATACGTTCCAACATGCGCTTGAGCACTGGGAAAATCTCGATATCACGGTTATAGTTGACAGTGGTTTCTCCGTAGGTTTGGAGATGGAAGGGGTCAATCATGTTGACATCATCAAGGTCAGCTGTGGCAGCTTCGTAGGCCAAGTTGACTGGGTGATGAAGGGGAAGATTCCAAACTGGGAAGGTTTCAAATTTAGCGTAGCCAGACTTGATACCATTGATTTGGTCGTGGTACATATTGGACATACAGGTTGCCAATTTTCCAGAACCAGGTCCAGGAGCGGTTACGACGATCAAGTTACGACTGGTTTTGATGTAGTCGTTTTTCCCCATGCCTTCAGGAGAAATAATGTGATCCATATCCGTCGGATATCCTTTGATTGGATAATGAAGATAAGAATCAATTCCATTTTTCTCAAGTTGGTTGCGGAAAGCATCTGCAGCGGGTTGGCCAGCGTACTGTGTGATGACAACGGAGCCAACAAAAATTCCCAGTTCATTGAATTTATCAATCAAACGAAGAACTTCTTGGTCATAAGAAATGCCCAAGTCACCACGTGCTTTGGAATGTTCGATGTTGCTAGCATTAATGGCAATGACAACCTCGACTTGCTCTTTCAATTCTTGCAAGAGCTTGATTTTATTGTCAGGCTCATAACCAGGAAGAACACGAGCAGCGTGGAAATCTTCTAACATTTTGCCACCAAACTCCAAGTAGAGCTTGCCGTCAAATTGGTTAATGCGCTCCAAAATGTGGTCGCGCTGTAGATTCAAATATTGTTCAGAACTAAAAGCTTGTTTTTTCATTTTTTTACCTCTGACCTCTATTATAATAAAAAATTGAAAGTTAGGAAACTATGGAGTTCAAAAAGGAATCAAAAAGATTAGGCAAACGCTTGCACAAAGTTTTAAAAAACGCTATCATAGACTATAGATTATTAAAATAATGAGGTAAGAAGATGCAAGAAAAATGGTGGCACAATGCCGTAGTCTATCAAGTCTATCCTAAGAGTTTTATGGATAGTAATGGAGATGGAATTGGCGATTTGCCAGGAATTACCAGTAAGTTAGACTATCTAGCCAAGTTAGGAATTACAGCGATTTGGCTTTCTCCAGTTTATGACAGTCCTATGGATGATAATGGCTATGATATTGCTGATTATCAAGCGATTGCTGCTATTTTTGGGACTATGGAGGATATGGACCAACTGATCGCGGAAGCTAAGAAACGTGATATTCGTATCATCATGGACTTGGTGGTCAATCATACCTCAGATGAGCATGCTTGGTTTGTCGAGGCATGTGAAAATCCTGATAGCCCTGAACGAGACTACTATATCTGGCGGGATGAACCCAACGATTTGGAGTCTATCTTTAGTGGGTCTGCTTGGGAGTACGATGAAAAGTCAGGTCAGTACTATCTCCACTTTTTCAGTAAGAAGCAACCTGATCTCAACTGGGAAAATGAAAAACTTCGTCAGAAAATTTATGAGATGATGAATTTCTGGATTGATAAAGGCATTGGTGGTTTCCGCATGGATGTCATTGACATGATTGGGAAAATTCCTGACGAGAAAGTAGTCAATAATGGTCCTATGCTCCATCCCTATCTCAAGGAGATGAATCAGGCGACCTTTGGAGATAAGAATCTCTTAACAGTAGGAGAAACATGGGGAGCAACGCCAGAAATTGCTAAGCTCTACTCGGATCCAAAGGGGCAAGAATTATCTATGGTCTTCCAGTTCGAACACATCGGTCTTCAGTATCAGGAAGGGCAACCTAAATGGCACTATCAAAAAGAGCTGAATATCGCTAAGTTAAAAGAAATCTTCAACAAGTGGCAGACAGAGTTAGGAGTTGAGGATGGCTGGAATTCGCTCTTCTGGAACAATCATGACCTTCCTCGTATTGTATCAATCTGGGGAAATGACCATGAATACCGCGAAAAATCTGCCAAAGCCTTTGCTATCTTACTTCATCTCATGAGAGGAACACCTTATATCTACCAAGGTGAGGAAATTGGGATGACCAACTATCCGTTTGAAACGCTGGACCAAGTAGAAGATATTGAATCTCTTAACTATGCGCGTGAAGCTCTTGAAAAAGGTGTTCCGATGGAAGAAATCATGGACAGTATCCGTGTCATTGGACGTGATAATGCCCGTACCCCAATGCAATGGGACGAAAGCAAAAACGCCGGTTTCTCGACAGGTCAGCCTTGGTTGGCAGTCAATCCAAACTATCAAGCAATTAATGTTCAAGAAGCACTGGCAAATCCAGATTCTATTTTCTATACTTATCAGAAACTGGTTCAAATCCGTAAGGAGAATAGCTGGCTGATTCGAGCTGACTTTGAACTCTTGGAAACAACTGACAAGGTCTTCGCCTATATCCGTAAAGATGGCGACCGTCGTTTCCTAGTTGTGGCCAACTTGTCCAATGAAGAGCAAGACTTGACAGTAGAAGGAAATGTCAAATCTGTCTTGATTGAAAACACCCTAGCTCAAGAAGCATTTGAAAAACAAATCTTAGCTCCATGGGATGCTTTCTGTGTGGAATTACTATAAATATTTTTTACAGAAAAATTTAAAATTGAGATCGCATAAAAACAAGGGAGGACTGTATGAAAGACAGAAATCCTTTGTTTTTTTATGAGCAAAGTTTATAAACTTTCATTCTCGAAATTCAATTAACTTTACAAATTTCCTCTATTTTGGTAAAATAAACTTATGTTACAAAAACTAACATAAAGGAGAAAGAAGATGAATACAAAAAAGCGTGTTCTTAGTGCAGGCCTGACCTTTGCGGCTGCTTTGCTTTTAGCTGCTTGCGGACAATCAGGTTCAGATACAAAAACTTACTCATCAACCTTTAGTGGAAATCCAACTACATTTAACTATTTATTAGACTACTACGCTGATAATACATCGATTATAACCAACCTAGTTGATGGTTTGCTTGAAAATGACAACCACGGAAACCTAGTTCCATCTTTGGCAGAAGACTGGTCTGTTTCAAGCGACGGTCTGACTTATACCTATAAATTAAGAAAAGATGCCAAATGGTTTACGGCTGACGGTGAAGAGTACGCTCCAGTCAAGGCGCAAGATTTTGTGACAGGTATCAAGTATGCAGTGGACAATAAATCACAGGCCATTGACTTGATTCAAAACTCGATCAAGGGCTTGAATGATTATATTATAGGAGCGGATTCTGACTTTTCTAAGGTTGGGGTGAAGGCGATCGACGACCAGACTGTTGAGTATACTTTGGCACGCCCAGAACCTTACTGGAACTCAAAAACAACCAACAGTATTCTTTTCCCAGTAAATGAAGAGTTTTTAAACTCAAAAGGGAAAGATTTTGGTACCCTGTCTCCAGATAGCATTCTCTACAGTGGACCTTATTTGTTAAAAGATTTCACATCAAAATCATCGATCGAATATGTGAAAAATCCGCATTACTACGATCATGATAAAGTATCGATTGAACACGTGAAATTGGCTTATTTTGATGGCTCAGACCAAGAATTGACTATCCGTAACTTTGAAAGTGGAGCCTATTCAATCGCTGGGGTTTATCCAAATAGTTCTAACTTTGCTAAGACCAAGGAAAAATATAAGGATAATATCGTTTATAGCTTGCAGGATAAGACTTCTTGGTACTTCAATTTTAACGTCAATCGTAAGGCTTACAACCATACGTCTAAAACGACAGATGAGCAGAAGAAGTCAACTGAGACAGCTGTTTTGAACAAGAACTTCCGCCAAGCGGTGAACTTTGCCTTGGATCGCACAGCCTATTCTGCCCAGTCAAATGGGGAAGAAGCAGCTAGCAAGACCCTTCGTAACACCCTAGTACCTCCTACATTTGTCCAAGTTGGAGACAAGACCTTTGGAGAAGTAGTCGCTTCTAAATTGGTTAACTACGGAACAGAATGGTCAGGTATTGACTTGGCAGATGCTCAGGATGCCTATTTTAACAAAGAAAAAGCCCAAGCAAAATTTGCGGAAGCTAAAAAAGAATTGGCAAGTCAAGGTGTGACTTTCCCAATTCACTTGGATGTGGCTGTTGATCAGACAAGTAAAAATGCTGTGACAGGCATGAACTCTGTTAAGCAGACCCTTGAGTCAGTTTTAGGTGCTGATAACATTGTCATTGATGTTCAGCAACTGTCAACAGATGATTTTAATAACGTAGCCTTCTTGGCGCCAACTCCAGCTGATCGAGACTACGATTTGAACTTTGATGGTTGGGTAGGTGACTACCAAGATCCATCAACTTATCTCAATCCTTTCAATGCAGAGGATGGATTCTATCTCAAGATCTTTGGTCTAGATGCTCAGGAAGATAAAGCTAAAATTGCTAGCTTGGGTCTTGATACCTACACCAAGATGCTCAAAGATGCAGATAGTGAAAATAAAGATGTAGCCAAACGCTATGAAAAATATGCTGAAGCACAGGCTTGGATGATTGACAATTCTCTGATTATGTCAGCCATGTCAAGTGGTGGTACAGCATCTGTAACCAAAGTAACGCCATTTACAAGAGGCTATTCACTGGTCGGTATCAAGGGTGATGGCAATAATTACAAGTACATGAAACTGCAAAAAGATACTGTGACAACCAAACAGTATGAAGAAGCCAAGGCCAAATGGGAGCAAGAAAGCAAAAAAGCAATCGAAAAAGCTCAAAAAGAAGCAGAAAATCATGTTAAATAATGATGAGCAGTTCTATTGGATGATTTTTATAAAGTCGCCCTAATAGGACTGTTTTTGCTGTGTGGGCTAGTAGTTGTCTAGTTATGTTGAAGTGTAAATGAAATGCTGTATTGATTTTGATGGTTTAATGCTCAATGAAAATTAAAGAGCGATTGGGAAGCTAGCTCAAAGTACAGCTTTGAGGTTGCAGATGAATGCTGACGTACTTTGAAGAGATTTTCGAAGAGTATAAGTGTTTATGATGTCCAAATAACCTATATCTAAGAATGTTTATAAACTCTATAAATGTAGAATTTATCGTAAAAAAGTGATATAATAGTAACATTAAATGTATAGGTGTTAATTATGAGTAGACGTTTTAAAAAATCACGTTCACAGAAAGTGAAGCGAAGTGTTAATATAGTTTTGTTGACTATTTATTTATTGTTAGTTGGTTTTTTATTGTTCTTAATCTTTAAGTACAATATACTTGCTTTCAGGCACGTTAATATAGTGGTGGCGGCTTTTGCCGTGATGGTTGCTGTGACTGCCGCAATATTAATAATTTATAAAAAAGCAGAAAAGTTCACGATTTTCTTTTTGACACTAGCTGTTTTAGTGAGTTCGGTTTCTTTATTTACTCTGCAGCAATTTGTAGGATTTACAAGTCATATTAATGCAACTTCAAATTATTCAGAGTATTCTCTCAGTGTCGTCGTTTTAAAGGATAGTGATATCAATAATGTCACACAATTATCCAGTGTTATGGGGCCAACAGGTACGGATAATGAGAATATTCAAAAGCTAATCTCTGATATTAAGACGAGTCAAAATAAAGAATTGACAGTTGAAGAAAGTAGCTCCTATCTTGCAGCCTATAAGAGTTTATTGGCTGGAGATACGAAAGCGATTATCTTAAACAGTGTCTTTGAAAACATTATCGAATCGGAATATCCTGACTATGCTTCAAAAATTAAGAAAATTTATACCAAAGAATTAACCAAGACGGTTGAAACTCCAAAAGATGTCAAAGGTGACAGTTTCAACGTTTATATCAGCGGAATTGATACTTATGGTCCAATCAGTTCGGTTTCTCGGTCTGATGTCAATATCATTATGACAGTGAATCGCGAAACTAAAAAGATTCTCTTGACAACAACCCCTCGTGATTCCTATGTTCCAATTGCAGATGGTGGCAACAACCAAAAAGATAAGTTAACCCATGCAGGGATTTATGGTGTAGATGCTTCCATTCACACACTGGAAAATCTCTACGGCATTGACTTAAACTACTACGCTCGTTTGAATTTCACCTCTTTCTTGAAATTGATTGATGTCCTTGGTGGAGTTGACGTCTATAATGATCAAGAGTTTGATGCACATACAAATAATGGGAAAAATTATCCAGTAGGTACATTACATTTGGATTCGAAAGACGCTCTTGGCTTTGTGCGTGAGCGCTATTCTCTGGCAGATGGAGACCGGGATCGTGGTCGTAACCAGCAAAAGGTCATTGTGGCTATTTTGCAAAAGTTAACCTCTACAGAAGCTTTGAAAAATTATGACAGTATTATTAAGGGGCTACAAGATTCCGTGCAAACCAATATGCCGCTTGAAACCATGATAAACTTGGTCAATGCCCAACTTGAGAGTGGTGGAACTTATAAGATCAATTCGCAAGATCTTAAAGGAACAGGGCGTATGGATTTGCCATCCTATGCCATGCCTGACAGTAACCTCTACATGATGGAGATAAGTGATAGCAGTTTAGAGTCAGTCAAGGCTGCTATCAAAGATGTGATGGAAGGAAAATAAGACAAAATGATTGATATTCATTCGCATATTGTATTTGGTGTGGATGATGGTCCTAAAACGAAGCAAGAAAGCAAGGCGCTTTTGACAGAAGCTTACAGGCAAGGAGTAAGGACTATTGTATCGACATCACATAGACGAAAAGGAATGTTTGAGACACCTGAGGAGACAATAGAGGCAAATTTCCAAGAAGTTAAGGAGATAGCCAAGGAAGTGGCTCCAGATTTGACCATTCTCTATGGAGCAGAAATTTATTATACTAGTGATATTCTTGAGAAACTAGAAGAGCAGGTGATCCCAAGTCTAAATGGAACGCGATACGCACTCATTGAGTTTAGCATGGCTACCCCTTACAGGGAAATCCATACTGCTTTGAGCAATGTTCTCATGCTTGGGATAACGCCTGTAGTTGCTCATATTGAACGTTATCATGAATTAGAAAATAACGAAAAACGGGTAAAAGAGCTGATTGATATGGGCTGCTACACTCAAATCAATAGTTCAAGCATTTTAAAACCAAAGTTATTTGGGGATAAATATAAATTTATGAAGAAACGAGCTCGCTATTTTCTAGAGCGTGATTTGGTTCATTTTGTTGCTAGTGATATGCACAATTTAGACCAAAGACCGCCTTATATGAAAGAAGCTTATGAGATCGTCTCAAAACAATACGGTGAAAGAAAGGCGAGAGAATTATTTGTCGAAAATCCTCGCTTCATCTTAGCTGATCAAATTATTTAGGAGTTGACATGAAAGAAAATAAAGAAATCGCAATTGACGTTGTTCAATTATTTAAAATCCTTTGGAAGAAGAAAATCGCTATTATCCTAACGGCGATTGTGGCGGCTTTAGTTGCTTTTGGTGTAAGTAGTTTTGTACTGACACCTGAGTATTCGAGTACGACACGGATTTATGTGGTCAATCGAAATCAATCAGAAAATGCAGGGTTGACCAACCAGGATTTGCAGGCTGGTACTTACCTGGTAAAAGACTATAAGGAAATTATCCTTTCGCAAGATGTACTGGAGAAAGTCATTTCAAATCTTAAATTAGAGCAATCAGGCAAAGGATTAAGCAAGAAGATTCAAGTAACAGTGCCTGTAGATACTCGTATAGTATCGATTGTTGTAAAGGATGATCAACCAGAAGAAGCCAGTCGTATCGCAAACGCTCTTCGTGAGGTGGCTGCTGAAAAAATTATTAAAGTTACTCGTGTATCAGATGTGACAACACTAGAGGAAGCGAGACCAGCCCTAACACCATCCTCACCTAATATTCGTCGAAATACCTTACTTGCTTTTCTAGCAGGTGGAGCAGTGATGGTTATTTTGGTCTTATTACTTGAATTATTGGACGATCGTGTCAAACGACCAGAAGATGTGGAAGAAGTAATGCATGTTGCACTTTTAGGAATTGTTCCAGATTTGAATAAGTTAAAATAAGGGAGAAAATATGCCAACATTAGAAATCGCACAAAAGCATTTGGTTTTTGCCAAAAAAGCTGAAGAACACTATAATGCTTTGCGCACCAATATTCAATTAAGTGGTGATGATTTGAAAGTTCTTGCCATTTCATCTGTCAAACCTGGTGAAGGGAAGTCTACAACGTCAACTAATATCGCCTGGGCTTTCGCGCGTGCAGGCTATAAAACATTACTAGTAGATGCGGATATCCGTAATTCAGTTATGTCTGGTGTCTTCAAGTCAAGAGAAAAAATTACTGGATTGACTGACTTTTTGGCAGGGACCGCAGACCTCTCTCATGGACTTTGTGATACCAATGTTGAAAATTTATTTGTTATTCAGGCAGGTCCTGTATCACCTAACCCAACAGCCCTCCTGCAGAGTGAAAATTTCCATACCATGATTGATACCTTGCGTAAGTATTTTGACTATGTCATTGTCGATACGGCACCGATTGGAATGGTCATTGATGCTACCATCATTACGCAAAAATGTGATGCTTCTATCTTGGTAACGGCAGCTGGAGAGACGAAACGACGTGATGTCTTAAAGGCTAAAGAACAGTTAGAACAAACAGGAATTCCATGTTTAGGTGTAGTTCTAAATAAATTTAACACAGAAGTTGAAAAATATGGTTCTTATGGAGTCTATGGTTCCTATGGAGCATATGGGAAGAAATAATTAGTTAAAAATGTATTTGATTTTAAAAGATACTTTAGATAGATTTTTGGCGTTTTTTCTATTTATTACCTTGATAATCATACCGATTATTCCTATAACGATTCTGGCTATTTGGATAGAAGATCCAGGAGATGTTTTCTATTTACAAGATAGAGTTGGTTTAAATGGAAAAAAATTCAAAGTAATAAAATTTCGTAGCATGTATAAAGATGCTGATCAGAGAATAAAGGAAAGCATTAATAGTGGTAAAACTGATCGTCTAAATTTTAAAGAACATTCTCAAAGTATGACTACAAAAGTCGGTAAAGTGATACGAAAACTTTCAATTGATGAATTACCTCAATTATTGAATATTATAAAAGGTGATATGGCTATAGTGGGACCTCGTCCATTACAAGAGTTTGAAATCACTCATCATATTCTTACCCATCAAGAAATGGGTATTGATTTAAAGATGTCTAAAAGATTGTCTGTGAAACCTGGTTTGCTTTGTTATTGGCAAGTTACGCCAAATAAAAATGACATGCCTTTTGGTGATAGAATGAATCTAGATTTATTATATATTGACAATGTATCCTTCAAGACTGATTTCGTGCTTATTTTGAAGGGATTTTATACAGTTTTAATGGGTAATAATAATTAATATGAAGGATGTAAAAATATTAGTAGCAACACATAAAAAATATAAAATGCCCGCTGATACAAGTGTATATCTACCAATTCATGTAGGATGTGAAGGAAAGAAAAAATTAGGATTTCAAGGTGATAATTCTGGTGAAAATATTTCTGTTTTAAATCCTTACTATTGTGAACTTACTGGTCTCTATTGGGCATGGAAAAATTTAGAGTGCGACTATTTAGGTTTGGTGCATTATCGTCGTTATTTTACTAAAATGACTAGAAGGTACAATGAATCCATAAATGTTGATGATGTAATTTTAAATAGGTTTGAAGTGGAGAAATTGTTAGAGAACTCAGAAGTCATCGTTCCTAAAAGAAGAAAATATTATATTGAAACTCTTTATTCTCATTACGATCATACTTTTGATGGTACTCATTTAGATTTAGCTAGAAAAATGATTGAAATGAAGAATCCAGAATATCTTTCTAGTTTTGATAAGGTAATGAAGCAAAGAAGCGGATACATGTTTAACATGTTCATTATGAAAAAAGAACTGGCAGACGATTATTTTTCTTGGCTATTTCCTATTTTGGATAGTATGTATGAAAGTATGGATTTATCAGGGTTAACTGATTTTGAAGCTAGATTATTTGGAAGAGTTAGTGAGCTACTATTTAATGTGTGGTTAGATAAAAACTAAGGAAGTCCCTTTTATGTACATGGAAAAGGTTGACTTGTTTAAAAAAGGAATGTCATTTTTAATGGCGAAATTTTTTGGAAAGAAATATGGACAGAGTTTTTAGATAGGGATAAATAATAAAAATATACTCTGTATCAGAACTTTTAGCTCTTGTTGAGTTAGGAATATTTTCAATCATTTCAATATTTTCCTATGTTACAAAAATACAATCTACTTATCCGAGTATTAATAATTTTGCTACTTTGTTTAGAATTATTAATTTTAGCTTTCGTCTTGAACTTGATGAATTCATTCGATGATTGATAATTTGAATTTATATCTTTGAAAATATGTAATCAAATACCGGAAAAATTCCATAAACAAAAATTAATATATGCAAAAAGTGCAGTATTGAAAATTTTTATCAGCCTGCACTGTCTTTATGTAGGAGGAAAGTATGTCGGATATCAAAATTATTCAAGATAGAATTTTATCTATCTTGAAAGAGTTTATTACTATTTGCGAAGAAAATGACCTGAACTACTATGCTCTAGGTGGTACCTTGCTAGGAGCAGTACGTCATAATGGTTTCATACCTTGGGATGATGATATTGATATCGGCATGCCGAGAGAAGATTACGAAAAGTTTAAAAAATTGGCCCCAACTTTATTGCCAAGTAATTTAGGGATTGTTAATAACTCGCTAAATCTCGATATAACTCAGTTGGTAGATAAAAATGTGACTATTAAATTTGTCAATACTGAAAATAATGTCTTTATTGATATTTTTCCTCTTGATGGTTTTCCGGAAAAGGGAAGTTACGCTGCTAGATTGCATGGTTTTAGAGTGTTGTTTCAAAGAATGCTGTGCAAAATATCGGTATTGGATCAGCTTGAAGATAAAAATCGTGGCACGTTAGAGAATGTTATAGTTAAAATATCAAAAATACTAAGAATTCAAAAGCTACTTCCCAAGGATACATTAGTAGACAGCCTTCATAAGGTTATTCAAAAATATGATTTTAAAACTTCTAATTACGTTGGTAATATTCTGGGCCGGTATCGGGAAAGAGAAATAGTTCCTAGAGAGTATTTTAAAGAACCGGTTTCTCTTTTTTTTGAGGATACTGTGATAAAATGCCCAACTGATTATAAAGGATATTTAACTGAAATTTATGGAGATTACATGAAACTACCGCCAGTAGAAGAACGGATTGCTCATAATTTAGAAATTATATCATTTGGTAAGAATGAAGGATAAGCGTAGTTTAAAGATGAAAAAAATAGCTTTAGTGAAATGGAGTATTGATAGAACAGATGGAGGACTGAAAGTAGCCACTAATCTTGCTAATGAATTATCAGCTATGTATGAAGTTCATCTTCTCTCGATGATTTCTACAGAAAAAAATTTCTTCTCGCTAAAACAGTCAGTTCGATATCAAAATTTGTCAGCAAAGAAAATATCCATGAGTAAAAATTTTCTCAATGCGATTAAGTTGCTGAGAAACTATTTGCAAGAACAAAGTATTGATATTGCTTTTGGAATCGGAATGAGTATGAATACAGTTGGTGTAGCAAGCACATTTGGGTTGAAAACAAAATTTGTTTCATGTGACCATACAAATTCTATAGTAGATATTGATACTAAAGTTAAGAAAATACAAAGATGTGTTGGAGCGAAATTTGCAGACAAGCTCATAACTCTTACGCAAGAAGATCGTGAAAATTATATAAAAAGATACGGTATTCCTGAGGAAAAAATTTGCTATATCTATAATTGGAAAGAGAATCTGCTTTCGGATTTAACCTATAACATAGACTCTACTAAAATAGTTACTGTAGGTCGTTTTGATTATCAAAAGGGTTATGATTATCTTGTTCAAGTTGCTAAGAAAGTACTGAAAGAAAAGACTGACTGGACTTGGGAAATTTATGGTTCTGGTAATCAAGATGAGGTAGATAAAATCAGGGATTTAATCATCAAAAATGATTTGCAAGATAAGTTAGTCATAAAAGGACTCGAAAAAAATCAGGATGTGATTTATGGAGATAAAGGAATTTATGTCATGACTTCTCGTTATGAAGGATTACCCTTGGTATTGTTAGAAGCTCAACAATATAATCTTCCTATTATTAGCTTCAGGTGTCCAACGGGACCTAATGAGATTGTTGAAGATGGGGTCAATGGTTATCTAATTGATTGTTATGATACTGATAAGATGAGTGAGAGACTACTTGAATTGATGGAAAATTCGAACTTGCGAACTTCCTTCGCCAATCATGCCAAGGATAATATGAATAAATTTGATAAAGGTAAAATAATTCAACAGTGGATTGATTTAATTGAGGAAATGACTGGAGGGAATAATTTTGAAACCTAAAATGTTAATTTGTATAACTAGTTTAACAGGTGGAGGCGCTGAAAAATCACTTGTTAACTTTGTTCAAGAATTTGAAAGTATGTTTGAAATTAGCATTCTAGTATATACGGAAAAAAATAATTTTTATGGCTCAAAATTAAGTCATTTAAGGATTGATTATTTTATTAGAAAGAATACACCAGTTATTATTGAAAAAATAGTAAATAAGCTTGTTAAGTTATTGCCACCGTCATTTGTGAATAGATGGATTATACAGAGAAGTATTTTTAAAAATGAAAAATTTGATTATGAATTTGCATATATAGAAGGAAAACCAACAAAAATCATAGCGGGATCATCGAATAAAGACAGCTTAAAACTGGCTTATATCCATTGCGATTTCTCAAAAAATTGGTATTCAAAACGATCGTTTAAAAATTTTAAAGAAGAATTGACTTGTTATCAAAAGTTTAATTCAATCTTAGCTGTTTCTACTCCACAAAAAGAATCCTTTGAAGAGATTTTCCCGAAGACAAGTTTGGAAGTAATCCCTAATTTACTTAATGTTGATGAAATTCAAAATTTAAGTAAAGAGGAAATAGAATTAGAAAATATTCCTTATTTTTGTGCGATAGGAAGATTAGAACTTGTTAAAAATTTTGAATTATTAATAAATGCTTTTCATCTATTCAGAAAAAAGTATTCACAATATCATTTAATTATTTTGGGAGATGGTAGTTTATATGATCATTTAAAGAATCAAATTAATAATCTAGGAGAGAGCCAATATATAAAATTATTAGGTTTTCAATCTAATCCATATAAATATATAAAGAATAGTGTGGGGTTAATTCAAAGTTCAGTATCAGAGTCTTTTAGTTATGTATTAGCAGAAGCAGCTGTTTTAGGCATTCCTAGTATTTCAACAAAAACTCAAGGTTCTGAGGTCATGGCAGAATATTTCGAAGTAATCCAGGTAGAGCATACGAGTAACGAATTAGCAAAAGGGCTAGAGAAAGTCATTGCGAATAACTTTGCTAATGTTCATTTTAATTTTAATGAAGAAGCTTATTACAAATTTTTAGAGATATTTAAGAAAGGAAGTGGAAGTTTTGAAATTCGAAGAGAAATATAACACATTGTTCAATATCATTTTTTCTCTGTTAACAATATTGTATCTACTGAAATTTGTAAATATTGACAGAATTGATGGAATTTCTATTGTAATCTTTATATGTATATTATTCCTGTTTATGATGCATAGTCTTAAGTATGGAATAAATGGATTAAAACTAACTTCCTTAATACTGCTTTTTTTAACATTTATTTTAAATCTTTTTAATGGTTTTACATTTCTAGAAATACCGTACTTCTTCTTATTATATACAATTATATTAAAAGATAATAAAAAATTTTTCAAAATACATTTTATTACACTTACAGTATTCGTGTTAACAATTATATTATTGTCCCATTTTGGCTATATTAGTAATTTTGTAATATATAGATCAAATGGTGGTATTAGGAATAGTTTAGGTTTTGTACACCCGAATTCATTAGGGTTAATGATTTATTCATTAACGGTTTGTAGTTTAAATCTTTTTGAAATAAAACGATTTAAAACCTTCTTTTATTTATTTTTATTGTTGATGAATTTATGGGTATTACAGTTAGCAGACTCTAGAACTTCAGGATATATAAGTATTTTAGTAATTCTCCTTTGTTACTTTTTTGATAAAATGGGTAAGTTAAATAGACCGTTAAATAGTTTTTTTATTAATTTAGCCATTACTATGTCTGTTTTGTTTATAACTTTAATGTCAATTAATTTTGAAGCCAATAGCATTTTTCAATTTTTAAATAAATTGTTCACTAATCGAATTTTTAGTAGTTATATATTTTTTAGAGAATATGGGATTAGTTTATTTGGCAAAAGAATTGATGCAATTGTCTCATTAGTTCAAGGAAAAGTCATAATTGACAGTGGTTATATAGGGTTGCTATTACAGAAAGGAATTATTTTTTTTGTATTATTTTTGATATTTATTTTTTCTAGAATAAAGGAATACTCATTTACACTAAGAGAAAGTATTCTACTGATTAGTGTATTTATTTCTCTAATGTTTGAGAGCTATGGTTACACCGTATTTCTATTTCCAATATTATTTTTTGATTATTTAGGAAAAAGGAAGGAAAGTATTAATGAATAAAATTACCGTATTTACACCAACTTTTAATAGAGGGTATTTAATGAATAAGTTGTTTCATTCATTAAACAGTCAAACAAATAAACATTTTGAATGGCTTATTGTAGATGATGGTTCCATAGATCAGACAGGTGAGCTTGTTGAAACATTTAAGGAACAGGCAGATTTTGAAATACGATATTTTTATCAACAAAATGGGGGTAAGCATAGAGCAATTAATCATGGTTTGGATTTAGCTAGGGGGGAGCTATTCTTCATCGTTGATTCCGATGATTCATTGACAGATGATGCTATTGAGAAAATTTTTAATAACTATTCTGGAATTGCCTTTGATAACAGTTTTGCAGGTATAGCATTTAATAGAGGTTTCTCTAAAAAAAGAATAGTTGGAGAGACCTTTGAAGGTACATATATAGATTGTGACAATTTACATCGAGCTAAACATAATATTTTAGGGGATAAGGCAGAAGTATATCGAACAGATATTTTGAAGAGTATTAAGTTTCCAGAGATAGATGGAGAAAACTTTATGAGTGAAGTTGTCTTATGGAATGAAGTTGCAAGAAGAGGTTATAAATTACGTTGGTTTAATGACATAATTTATTTTTGTGACTATTTAGAAGACGGATTAACTAAAAATAGTGAAAAAATTTTATTTAATAACCCAGTTGCACATCAAATGATGACCAAGGAATTGTTACAAATTGATTTTACATTAAAGAGAAAATTTGGGATGATCTATAACTATCATAAAATTAGAAACCAAAGTATTAAGCAAACCGCTATTAATCTTGAACAGCCTCTAATTTTAGTATATATGGTAGTAATGATGGCTAGAATTAGAAAAATTGTTAAGAGGGTGAAAAATGAGTAGTTTATATTATATTCATGAAGAGTTTGGTAGTGATTCAACGGCAGCTACAAAAGCACCAAATGATTTACAGAAAATATTTCAAGACTGTAAATTTAAACCATTAGTAACATTAAAAAAAAATAGTAAGATAGTAAGAATATTTGATTATGCGTTTAAACTTCTGTTGTGTCTTATTAGAATTAGAAGTAATGATATTGTGATATTTCAATTTCCTTTTGCTACTCATGGGAAACTAAAAAATTTTTTAATGAAATTACTACAATATAAAAAAGCTAAAATGATCTTTTTAATGAACGATTTAGAGTCGTTAAGGTATTCGGGCAATAAAAAAAATCTAATTTCTAAGGAACAGTATATTAAAAATGCTGATGTGATTATTTGTCATAACCAACGAATGAAGGAGTTTTTAATAGAAAATAAGATTGACGGCGAAAAAATAGTTGTACTTGGTATTTTTGATTATTTACTGGATAATTTTAATAAAGAAAAAGCATCTTTTGATAAAACAGTTGTAATTGCAGGGAACCTTTCACCCCAAAAAAGTGGTTATTTAACTGAGTTATTAAAAAATGAAAATAGAATAAAATTTAATTTATATGGACCTAATTTTACTTCATCGACTAACAATAATGATTATGTATCATATAAAGGAAGTTTTTCGCCTGAAAAAATTCCTTTTGTACTTGAAGGTGATTTTGGATTAGTTTGGGATGGCGATTCTATATTAACTTGTTCAGGGATTACTGGGGAGTATTTAAAATACAATAATCCTCATAAAGTGTCGTTATTTATAGCTTCAAAAATACCGGTTATTGTTTGGAAACAATCTGCCTTGAGTGATTTTGTTAAAGAAAATAATATTGGAATTGTAGTAAATGATTTAATTGAAATGCAAGAGATTATTACTAATATGTCGGAAGAACAATATGTACTTTTAAAGGAAAATATTGAAAGATTATCTGAAAAAGTTAGAGAAGGATTTTACACAAGTAATGCTATTGATAAAAGTATAAATTACTTAGAGAAGATAAGAATTAAATAACTATTGGAGGAAACTAAGATTGAAAAAAGAAGAATATAATTTTTTAAAAGTACTCACAATATTATTAGTAGTATTAGGACATAGCACGTATTATGTTATTAAGACAAATTTTGGTGGGATTGATTATCATCATTATATAAATAACAATCATTCACTTATAGTAATAAAGGTTTTGAATGTATTAACAGAAATTATCTATTATTTCCATATGCCATTATTTATGGCTATATCTGGGGCATTTTTTAGAATTCAAGTTGAAAAAAATAAGTGGCAGAGTCTTTTCACTTTATTCAAAAATAAATTTAAAAGACTACTAATCCCCTTTCTTGTTTTTACAATCTTATATACGCTTCCTGTAAAATATATTTCAAATTATTTTGAACAAACGAGTATTTTGAATGCCATTCTTGGGCAACTATTTTTATTTGGAAATACTCATCTGTGGTATTTATTCGCATTGTTCATTATTTTTATGATTGCATACTTTGTCTTGAGAAGAGATACGGGAGTTGGGATGTTACTATTCCTATTTGTACTTCATTTAATAAGTTATAAAATTAATGTTCCTTTAATAAAAAGTTCGTTTCAATTTTTATTTTATTTTGCGATTGGCTTTAAATTTGAACAAAAAAGGGAGGTATACAACCATTTATTGAATCATACCAAGAAATTTGTATATTTCCTCTTAATCGGATTTGTTTTGTTAATTTTCATGAATTTGGGTATTAAAAGATACTCAATTATTCTTTCAAAGGTATTTGTAGAAATTTTAGCAGTGTATGGGAGTTTAGTAACTTATACCATTGCTTATTATTTAACAATAAACACGAAATGGATGAATACCAGAATATACCAGCTTATTTTAGTCAATGGTCTAGGAATTTATATTTTTTCGGATACTCTTAATTATTTGATATTAAAGTGGGGCTTTGTTGTTGCTGAGGATTTAATGATTACACCTCATGGAATTATTTTAATGGTAATTTTTCGATTTTTGGTAACATTAATTTTAAGCTTGCTGATTACTTTAGCATTTAAAAAACTACTTCCGAAGTATAAATGGTTAGTGAATTAAAAAATTTTATAGAGCGTAAAGGAGAAAAAATGGGTATTAAAAAGTTTCTTAAAAAGAGTCGTCTGACCAAAGGAATTTATCAACAATTACAAAGAAAAAAGAATCAATATCGCTTAGAAAAAAAATTTAAATATACAGGGAAATTTATTGATCGTAAAAAAGATAGTAAAGATTTATGTATCATATTAGCGGGGTATAAAGAATTTTTATATGACGATGTGCTAGGAAGAGTAAAGGAATTTGCACCAGAATCAATGGATATTTGTGTTCTATCTTCTGGGATCTATTCAGAAAAACTAAACCAAATTTGTGAAGAAAATAATTGGTCTTATTTGAGTACGGAGCAGAACAATATATCTTTAATTCAAAACGTAGCTATTAATCTACATCCTCAAGCACAATATATTTATAAAATTGATGAAGATATTTTTATTACAGAACATTATTTTGAAAATTTAAAAGAAGCATATATTCTAGCACAAGAAGGGGATTATGCACCTGGTGTAGTAGCACCACTCATTCCGGTTAATGGTTATGGACATAAAAGAATCTTACAAAAATTAGGCTTGGAAGATGTTTATTATGAAAAATTTGGAGAAAAATCGAAATTTATAGCTGGACAGCCTCGTTTTATAGAGAGTAATCCAGAAGTAGCGAAGTTTTTCTGGGGCGATGGAGAAGTAATTCCGACCATAGATACATTGAATGCACAATTTTCAAAAGAAGAGAAAAAAGTGAATCCGTGTGCAATTCGCTTCAGTATCGGTGCAATTTTATTTGAGAGAAGCTTATGGGAATTGATGGATCATTTTAATGTTGAATTTGAGGGAGCTGGACTTGGAGTGGATGAAGTCCAAATTTGTAATTTTTGCATCTTAAATTCAAAACCATTGATGGTCAGTGAAAATGTGGTTGTGGGACATTTATCGTTTGGTCCTCAGAATAAGGCTATGTTCGAGTATTATAAAGAACATCCAGAAAAATTTTCTATTTAGATGAGGGATAATATGACAGGTTATAAAGTTAAATCCATCAGATATAATTTTATAATGAATTTTATTTTGACTGTTTCAAATTTTATCTTTCCGTTGATAACTTTTCCCTATGTTTCTAGAGTACTTCAGGTCGAGGCGAATGGTACTGTAGCATACGTATCATCTATTGTATCTTATTTTATGATGATTGCTTCACTTGGTATTCCAACGTATGGTATACGTGCTGCAGCAAAAGTACGTGATGATAAAAGAAAATTATCTACCATTGTCCAAGAACTATTGATTATTAATGTAATTCTTGTATTTGTAGTACTCATTGCATATTTTATAATGTTGTTCACTTTACCGTCAATGTACATCTATAAAGAATTATTTTATATCAATGCAATAGGAATACTATTAAATGTTATAGGAGTTGGTTGGTTTTTTCAAGCAATTGAACAATATGATTATATTACTTTTAGATCGATTTTCTTCAGACTTTTGTCATTAGCTATGATTTTCTTACTTATCCATAGTCCTGAGGATTATATTATGTATGCAGGAGTTTCTGTTTTTGCTAGTGTGGGATCAAATATTTTAAATTTTAAACGATTATTTAAATATATATCATTTAAAAAGACAGAAACTTATCATTTTAAACCACATATAAAGCCGATTTTGATTTTATTTGCTCAGACATTGGTAGTGTCGATTTATACGAATCTTGATACCGTTATGCTAGGAAGTATGAAAGGAACATATGATGTAGGATTATATACCGCAGCGACAAAACTAAAGGGGATTCTCTTGAGTGTTGTTACTTCATTAGGAAATGTTTTGCTTCCAAGAATGTCCTATTATGCTAATAATCAAATGAAGGATCGTTTTTTGGAAATCATGACAAAAGCTTTGAACTTTACGTTATTCTTATCGCTTCCATTGTCAGTATTCTTTATTTCAGTATCAAAGGAAAGTATTTTGCTACTTGCTGGGGAGGGATATTTGGGTGCTGTTATAGGAATGCAATTTTTAATGTTTGCAGTTATTCCTAATGCACTTACGGGTGTATTAGGTATTCAAGTATTAACACCTTTAGAAAAAGAAAAGTACGTATTACTTTCAGTGACTTCAGGAGCGTTAATAGATTTACTACTAAACTTCATTTTAATTCCATCTTATGGTGTAAGTGGAGCAGCGTTTGCCACTATGATTGCTGAATTCGTTGTTTTATGTGTTCAGATTTACTATACGAGAGATTTACTCTTTAAAATAATACATCAAATAGTTGGGATACGCTATCTATTTACTGTAGGTATAAGTACTTTAGGAATGATTCTTGCAAAGAACTTACAACTAAGTTATTTTTGGTTATTATGTGTGGAAGGAATTATTTTCTTCGGAAGTTATGCTGTGATTCTAGTATTATTAAAGGATGATTTCATTATTAATTTTCTTGAAAATTTTTATAAAAAATTAAAGAAAGTTTAACTAATTATTTTTGAAAATGTAATTTTAAAGGAGAATAAAATGTACGATTATTTAATCGTTGGTGCTGGATTGTCAGGTGCAATCTTTGCTTATGAAGCAACCAAGCGTGGAAAAAAAGTCAAAGTTATTGATAAACGTGACCACATTGGTGGGAATATCTATTGTGAGAATGTAGAAGGTGTTAATGTTCATAAATACGGTGCACATATCTTCCATACTTCTAACAAGAAAGTCTGGGATTATGTTAATCAATTTGCTGAGTTTAACAACTATATCAACTCGCCTGTAGCTAATTACAAGGGCAGTCTTTATAATCTACCTTTCAATATGAATACTTTCTATGCTATGTGGGGGACAAAAACTCCTCAAGAGGTCAAAGATAAGATTGCTGAGCAAACGGCTCACATGAAAGACGTTGAACCTAAAAACTTGGAAGAACAAGCTATCAAGTTGATCGGTCCAGATATTTATGAAAAGTTGATTAAGGGATATACTGAAAAGCAATGGGGACGTTCTGCGACTGACCTTCCACCGTTTATCATCAAACGTCTACCAGTTCGTTTGACTTTTGATAATAACTACTTCAATGACCGTTACCAAGGAATTCCAATCGGTGGCTATAATGTCATTATCGAAAATATGCTGAAGGATGTAGAAGTAGAACTTGGAGTTGACTTTTTTGCCAATCGTCAAGAATTAGAAGCTTCAGCTGAAAAAGTTGTCTTTACAGGGATGATTGACCAATATTTCGATTACAAACATGGTGAGTTGGAATACCGTAGTCTTCGTTTTGAGCATGAAGTTCTAGATGAGGAAAATTATCAAGGAAACGCTGTTGTTAACTATACAGAACGTGAAATTCCTTATACTCGCATTATTGAGCATAAACACTTTGAGTATGGTACACAAGAAAAGACAGTTATTACCCGCGAATACCCAGCTGACTGGAAACGTGGAGATGAACCTTATTATCCAATCAATGATGAGAGAAACAATGCTATGTTTGCTAAATATCAAGAAGAAGCAGCAACAAATGATAAGGTTATTTTCTGTGGTCGTTTAGCAGATTATAAATACTATGACATGCATGTAGTCATTGAACGTGCACTTAGTGTAGTAACAGAAGAGTTTGGTTACTGAAACTTGCATTTTTAACAATTTGATTATTGTACATCAACAAAGAAAGGTACCCCACTATGAAAGGTATTATTCTCGCGGGTGGTTCAGGAACTCGCTTGTATCCTTTGACTCGAGCTGCATCAAAACAACTGATGCCGGTTTATGATAAACCGATGATTTACTACCCACTTTCAACATTGATGTTGGCTGGGATTAGAGATATTTTGATTATCTCAACTCCACAGGATTTGTATCGATTCAAAGAACTTCTTCAAGATGGCTCTGAGTTTGGGATTCAATTGTCTTATGCAGAGCAACCGAGTCCAGATGGTTTGGCACAAGCCTTTATCATTGGGGAAGAGTTTATTTCTGATGATAGTGTTGCTCTGATCTTAGGTGACAATATCTATCACGGTCCTGGCCTTTCGAAGATGCTACAAAAGGCCGCAAGTAAGGAGTCAGGAGCGACTGTTTTTGGTTACCATGTGAGGGATCCAGAACGCTTTGGCGTTGTTGAGTTTGACAAGGATATGAACGCTATTTCTATCGAAGAAAAGCCAGAACATCCTCGTTCAAATTATGCAGTTACAGGCCTCTATTTCTATGACAATGATGTAGTAGAAATTGCTAAAAGTATTAAACCAAGCCCGCGTGGTGAATTGGAAATTACAGATGTCAACAAGGCTTACCTAAATCGTGGAGATTTATCGGTTGAGGTTATGGGACGTGGCTTTGCTTGGTTGGATACTGGCACTCATGAAAGTTTACTAGAGGCTTCACAGTACATCGAAACAGTCCAACGGATGCAAAATGTTCAGGTGGCAAACTTGGAAGAAATTGCTTACCGTATGGGCTATATCAGTCGCGAAGATGTATTGGCCTTAGCCCAACCACTTAAGAAAAATGAATACGGGCAGTATCTGCTCCGTTTGATTGGAGAAGCATAGATGACAGATAATTTTTTCGGTAAGACGCTTGCGGCACACAAGGTTGATGCAATTCCAGGTATGTTGGAGTTTGATATCCCTGTTCATGGTGATAATCGTGGCTGGTTTAAAGAAAATTTCCAAAAGGAAAAAATGCTCCCACTTGGATTTCCAGAGTCTTTCTTTGCAGAAGGAAAATTGCAAAACAACGTATCCTTCTCACGTAAAAATGTTCTCCGTGGCCTCCACGCAGAATCTTGGGATAAGTACATCTCTGTAGCAGATGGTGGGAAAGTTCTGGGTTCTTGGGTTGATCTACGCGAGGGCGAAACTTTCGGAAATACCTATCAAACAGTAATTGATGCAAGTAAGGGAATCTTTGTTCCTAGAGGTGTGGCCAATGGTTTCCAAGTCCTATCAGATACAGTTTCTTATAGTTATCTGGTCAATGATTACTGGGCTCTTGAACTCAAACCCAAGTATGCCTTTGTGAATTACGCTGATCCAAGCCTTGGTATTGAATGGGAAAATCTTGCAGAAGCAGAGGTTTCAGAAGCAGATAAAAATCATCCACTACTTAAGGATGTAAAACCTTTGAAAAAAGAGGATTTGTAAAAAGGAAAGAATATGACTGAATACAAAAATATTATCGTGACAGGTGGAGCTGGTTTTATCGGTTCTAACTTTGTCCATTATGTTTACGAGAACTTTCCAGATGTTCACGTGACAGTATTAGACAAGTTGACTTATGCTGGGAACCGTGCTAATATTGAGGAAATTTTAGGTAATCGTGTTGAGTTAGTTGTTGGTGATATTGCGGATGCAGAGGTGGTAGACAAGTTGGCTGCTCAAGCAGATGCTATCGTTCATTATGCAGCGGAAAGCCACAATGACAATTCGCTGAATGATCCATCACCGTTTATACATACTAACTTTATCGGAACCTATACTCTTTTGGAAGCAGTTCGCAAATATAATATTCGCTTCCACCATGTGTCTACAGATGAAGTTTATGGTGATCTTCCTCTTCGTGAGGATTTGCCAGGAAATGGTGAAGGTCCAGGTGAGAAATTTACTGCTGATACCAAATACAATCCTAGCTCTCCATACTCATCAACCAAGGCCGCTTCAGACTTGATTGTAAAAGCCTGGGTACGATCATTTGGTGTTAAGGCAACGATTTCTAACTGTTCAAATAACTACGGTCCTTATCAACACATTGAAAAATTCATCCCACGTCAGATTACCAACATCCTAAGTGGAATTAAGCCAAAACTTTACGGTGAAGGTAAGAACGTTCGTGACTGGATTCATACAAATGATCATTCTTCAGGAGTTTGGACAATCTTGACAAAAGGTCAAATCGGTGAAACCTACTTGATTGGAGCTGATGGGGAGAAGAACAACAAGGAAGTTTTGGAACTTATCCTTAAGGAAATGGGACAACCTGCGGATGCCTATGATCATGTGACTGACCGTGCAGGACATGACCTTCGTTATGCGATTGATGCAAGTAAACTCCGTGATGAATTAGGTTGGAGACCAGAATTTACTAACTTTGAAGCTGGACTTAAGGAAACAATCAAGTGGTATGCAGATAATCAAGAATGGTGGAAAGCAGAGAAAGAAGCTGTTGAAGCCAATTATGCTAAGACTCAGGAGATTATTACATTATAAAAAGCAGGAAATAACTGCTTTTTATTGCTATATTGGAAAGAGTTACATATTAGAAAGGGCTATAGATGATTTTAATTACAGGAGCAAAAGGCCAATTAGGAACTGAACTTCGTTATTTATTGGATGAGCGTAATGAAGAATACGTAGCAGTAGATGTGACTGAGATGGACATTACCAATGAAGAAATGGTTGAGAAAGTTTTTGAAGAGGTGAAACCAACTTTAGTCTACCACTGTGCTGCCTACACCGCTGTTGATGCAGCAGAGGATGAAGGAAAAGAATTGGACTATGCCATCAATGTTACGGGGACAGAAAATGTCGCCAAAGCATCTGAAAAGCATGGTGCAACTCTAGTTTATATTTCCACCGACTATGTCTTTGACGGTAAGAAACCAGTTGGACAAGAGTGGGAAGTTGATGACCGACCAGATCCACAGACAGAATATGGACGCACTAAGCGTATGGGGGAAGAGTTAGTTGAGAAGCATGTGTCTAATTTCTATATTATCCGTACTGCCTGGGTATTTGGAAATTATGGCAAAAATTTCGTTTTTACCATGCAAAATCTTGCGAAAAATCATAAGACTTTAACAGTTGTAAATGACCAGCACGGTCGTCCGACTTGGACTCGTACCTTGGCTGAGTTCATGACCTACCTGGCTGAAAACCGCAAGGAATTTGGTTATTATCATTTGTCAAATGATGCTACAGAAGACACAACTTGGTATGATTTTGCAGTTGAAATTTTGAAAGATACAGATGTGGAAATCAAGCCAGTAGATTCAAGTAAATTTCCAGCAAAAGCTAAACGTCCGCTAAACTCAACAATGAGCCTTTCTAAAGCTAAAGCTACTGGATTTGTCATTCCAACCTGGCAAGATGCCTTGAAAGAATTTTACAAACAAGAAGTAAGATAAGCAATAGAATGATTTTTCTAGTCTAATAAAAGAGGCAGATAATAAACTCCAAAGGAGCTTAAGATGTACGATTATCTTATTGTCGGAGCTGGATTGTCAGGTGCAATCTTTGCTCATGAAGCAACAAAACAAGGAAAAAAAGTAAAAGTAATAGATAAACGTGACCACATTGGTGGGAACATCTATTGTGAGAACGTTGACGGAATCAATGTCCATAAGTATGGTGCCCATATCTTCCATACCTCTAATAAAAAAGTTTGGGACTATGTCAATCAATTCGCTGAGTTTAACAACTATGTCAACTCACCTGTCGCAAACTACAAAGGAAGTCTTTATAATCTTCCTTTCAA
Source organism: Streptococcus mitis (assembly GCF_047464945.1). GTDB lineage: Bacteria > Bacillota > Bacilli > Lactobacillales > Streptococcaceae > Streptococcus > Streptococcus mitis_EA. The sequence goes on from NZ_JASHAX010000003.1 coordinate 193,967, forward strand.
TATGAATACCTTCTATGCGATGTGGGGCACAAAAACTCCACAGGAAGTAAAAGATAAGATTGCTGATCAAACGGCTCATATGAAGGACGTTGAACCTAAAAACTTGGAAGAATAGGCTATCAAGTTGATCGGTCCAGATATTTATGAAAAGTTGATTAAAGGATACACTGAAAAGCAATGGGGACGTTCTGCGACTGACCTTCCACCGTTTATCATCAAACGTCTACCAGTTCGTTTGACTTTTGATAATAACTACTTCAATGACCGTTACCAAGGAATTCCAATCGGTGGCTATAATGTTATCATCGAAAATATGTTGAAGGATGTAGAAGTAGAACTTGGAGTTGACTTTTTTGCCAATCGTCAGGAATTAGAAGCTTCTGCTGAAAAAGTTGTCTTTACAGGGATGATTGACCAATACTTCAATTATAAACATGGTGAGCTAGAATACCGTAGTCTTCGTTTTGAGCATGAAGTTCTAGATGAGGAAAATTATCAAGGAAACGCTGTTGTTAACTATACAGAACGTGAAATTCCTTATACTCGCATTATTGAGCATAAACACTTTGAGTATGGTACACAAGATAAAACGGTTATTACTCGAGAATACCCAGCTGATTGGAAACGTGGAGATGAACCTTATTATCCAATCAATGATGAGAGAAACAATGGCATATTTGCTAAATATCAAGAAGAAGCAGCAACAAATGACAAGGTTATCTTCTGTGGTCGTCTTGCAGATTATAAATATTATGATATGCACGTAGTAATCGAAAGAGCTCTTAATGTAGTAAGAGAGGAATTAGGTAATAATGACTAAAAATAGAATAAACTGGATAGATTTTGGGAAAGGGTTTGCAATATTTCTAGTAGTCATAGGTCATGTATTTACTGGTTTATTTGATTCTGGGAAATTTACAAGTGATGCCAAATGGTTATCCATAGTTATTGCATTTATATATATATTCCATATTCCAGTATTCTTTGCTTTATCAGGATATTTTTTCAAATCTGTAGAGAATTTTAAAGAGTATTATTATTATCTGAAGAAGAAAACGATAGTATTAGGATTACCGTATATATTTTATTCTATAATTCATTATGTATTACAGAAAATAGCGGGAGGATCGGTACGTGTTCCCACTACATTGTTTAATTTGATAAATATTTATAAAGAACCATTAGGAGTTGTATGGTATTTGTATACATTATGGGCACTATATTTAGTATACGGATTTTTATCAATATTTATAAAGAATAAAAACTATCTTTTTATGATTAGTATACTCGGATATATAATTACATTAGTATATATGTCAGAAATATTTTTTATAAAAAAAGTTTTAGCATGGGGAGTAATTTTCATGCTGGGTTCTGTATTAAAAACAATTAAATTTAATGATATTAGATTTAGAAACATAATTCTACTAGGAATCATACTTAATATCGTATATATTTATATGATGTATATTTTATTTAATGTAGATGGTAAAATAATAACGGACTATAACTATCCTAGATGGTGGATTATTGGATACACAGGTAATGTTATCTTATCATTTATAATTTTTCCAAAAATAGAAAAAATATCCCAAAATATTTTTAGGTATTTTAGTAAATATGGGAAAATTAGTATAGGGATTCTAATTTTCCATTCACCAATTTGTAGTATGATTCGGATTCTAATGTTAAAAATGGGAATTGGTCCTGTTTTTCTCCATATTGTTATTGGTATTGTCTTGGGCTGGTATTTATCAATACTTGCAACCAATGTATTGAAGAAAATTCCATTATTGAATATTGTTTTACTACCACAGAGATATATTAAACTAAAATAAAAATTCCTCGACTACCTAATGTAGTTGAGGTTTTTTGATAATATTCATATTTTTGCAACCGTATTGTTTAAAAAATAAGTTTCTAAAATTCAGAAAATTCTATTGACAGGACTTTAAAAAGGGTCTATAATGAATAAAAAAACAAAGGAGAAGACTATGAAAACAAGAAAAGTATTGGCTCTTGCGGGAGTGACTTTATTAGCAGCAGGTGTCTTAGCTGCTTGTTCAGGGGGCTCAGGCGCTAAAGGTGAGCAGACCTTTGCCTTTACATACGAGAAAGATCCTGATAATCTTAATTATTTAACAACTGGCAAAGCTTCAACATCTGATATTACTAGTAATGTTATTGACGGATTGCTTGAAAATGACCGCTATGGGAATTTGGTACCATCACTTGCAGAGGATTGGTCTGTCTCTAAGGATGGCTTGACTTATACCTATAAGATCCGTCAGGATGCCAAGTGGTATACATCTGAGGGAGAAGAGTATGCTCCTGTTAAGGCTCAGGACTTTGTGACAGGTCTTAAATATGCAACAGATAAGAAAGCAGAAGCCCTTTACTTGGTACAGGATTCAATCAAAGGACTAGATGCCTATGCTAAAGGGGAAATCAAAGATTTTTCTCAAGTCGGGATTAAAGCCCTTGATGATCAAACAGTCCAATACACTTTGAACAAACCTGAAAGCTTTTGGAATTCTAAAACAACCATGGGTGTGCTTGCGCCAGTCAATGAAGAGTTTTTGAACTCAAAAGGGGATGATTTTGCCAAAGCTACGGATCCAAGTAGTATCTTGTACAATGGTCCCTATTTGTTGAAATCTATTGTGACCAAATCCTCTGTTGAATTTGCGAAAAATCCGAACTACTGGGATAAAGACAATGTGCATATTGACAAAGTTAAATTGTCATTCTGGGATGGTCAAGATACTAGTAAACCAGCAGAAAACTTTAAAGATGGTAGCCTTACAGCAGCTCGTCTCTATCCAACAAGTGCAAGTTTTGCAGAACTTGAAAAAGAGCTGAAAGACAATATTGTCTATACTCAACAAGACTCTGTTACGTATCTAGTTGGTACAAATATTGACCGCCAATCTTATAAATACACATCTAAGACCAGCGAAGAACAAAAGGCATCTACTAAAAAAGCTCTCTTAAACAAGGATTTCCGTCAGGCTATTGCTTTCGGATTTGACCGTACAGCCTATGCCTCTCAGTTGAATGGAGAAACTGGAGCAAGCAAAATCTTACGTAATCTCTTTGTTCCACCAACATTTGTTCAAGCAGATGGTAAAAACTTTGGCGATATGGTCAAAGAGAAATTGGTCACTTATGGGGATGAATGGAAGGATGTTAATCTTGCAGATTCTCAGGATGGCCTTTACAATCCAGAGAAAGCCAAGGCTGAATTTGCTAAAGCTAAATCAGCCTTACAATCAGAAGGAGTCCAATTCCCAATTCACCTAGATATGCCTGTTGACCAAACAGCAACTACAAAAGTTCAGCGCGTGCAATCTATGAAACAATCCTTGGAAGCGACTTTAGGAACTGATAATGTCATTATTGATATTCAACAACTACAAAAAGATGAAGTAAACAATATTACATATTTTGCTGAAAATGCTGCTGGAGAAGACTGGGATTTATCAGATAATGTCGGTTGGGGTCCTGACTTTGCCGATCCATCAACCTACCTTGATATTATCAAACCATCTGTAGGAGAAAGTACTAAAACATATTTAGGGTTTGACTCAGGGAAAGATAATGTAGCTGCTAAAAAAGTAGGTCTATATGACTACGAAAAATTGGTTACAGAAGCTGGTGATGAGGCTACAGATGTTTCTAAACGATATGATAAATACGCTGCGGCCCAAGCTTGGTTGACAGATAGTGCTTTGATTATTCCAACTACATCTCGTACAGGGCGTCCAATCTTGTCTAAGATGGTACCATTTACAATACCATTTGCATTGTCAGGAAACAAAGGGACAAGTGAACCACTCTTGTATAAATACCTTGAACTTCAAGACAAGGCAGTCACTGCAGATGAATACCAAAAAGCCCAAGATAAATGGATGAAAGAAAAAGAAGAATCCAATAAAAAAGCGCAAGAAGAACTTGCAAAACATGTGAAATAAAGGTAAAGGAGTTGGTTTGCGGCCGACTCCTTTATATTCTTCGAAAATCTATTCAAACCACGTCAGCGTCGTCTTGCCGTACTCAAGTATAGCCTGCGACTATCTTCCTAGTTTGCTCTTTGATTTTTATTGAGTATTAGCTATCTTGTAGTAAAAACATCCTGAGAATTTCTAACTCTCAGGATGTTTTTTACTGTTGTGGTTGTTGTTGAAATTGAGGAGTTTGAGGTGCTTGTTGTACAGGCTGTCCTTGATTTGGATCAGTTACTGGAGCACTGTTGGGTTGTTGTCCTACTGTGGTGTTTGCCTGTGTAGTTGAACTTTCAGCTGTTGTAGAGGGGTTCTCTACTGACTGTGTTTGTTGGGTAGCAGGTGTAGTCCAAGCATTCTTGGCACCGTTCAAAAAGACAAATTCACCACTTCTGTATACTCCTTCAGGCATTGTCCAATCTCCAGGATGGTCGTTTTGAGAGAGGGAAGTCATCATAGCACGATAGACTTTGGCAGCAACTGTGAGGCCATCACCTACAAGTGGTGTGAGACGATTGGTGTAGCCTGTCCATACAGCCATTGAATATTTACGTGTATAACCTACAAACATTTCATCAGGTGCTACAAACTGAGTCGTCTTGATATGGTTTTCGATTTCTTCATCTGTATAGTTCGAGGTACCTGTTTTACCAGCTTGAGGAAGCCAAGGTAGGTAGGCACCGCGACCAGTTCCGTAAGTCAAGACTGTTTTCATCATCTCTGTCATCATGTAAGCAGTCGTTTCTTTCATGGCTCTTGTGCCAGGGTCAGAAAATTCTTTTTCGCTACCATCGCTAAAGACAACCTTATTGATGTACATTGGTTTGTGGTAAATACCGCCATTTGCGAATGCGGCATAGGCAGTGGCCATTTTTTCACTACTTGCCCCGTATTGTTTACTAGATTCGGTAGTATTACTTGAAATAGCATTTGAGTAGTGAATACTTGGATAGTCGATTCCCAAACCGTTTAGGAAACTTTTAGCTCTATCTAAACCAACCTTGTTTAGTGTCTCAACGGCAGGTACGTTACGAGATTGTTGAAGAGCATATTGCAGAGTAATATTACCGAAATATGCTCGATCCCAGTTGTAGACAGGTGTGCTTGTTCCCGGATAGTTATAAGGAATATCATTAACCATAGTTGCAGTGGAATCATAAACACCGTATTCTATGGCAGGTGCATAATCGGTGATTGGTTTCATTGTTGAACCCCAGTCACGATTGGTTTCCACAGCTTGGTTGGTACCAAATGAAACGTTACTTGCTTGGTGACGAGCTCCAAGTTGGGCGATGACTTTACCATTTGAAACATCTACGACCGTGGATGCGACTTGCAAATCATCGTCAGGGTAAGAGACGTATTGATCGGAGTTGTAGATATCCCACAGATGTTTTTGAGCTTCTTGGTCTACATTTGTGTAAACATCCATCCCAGTAGTTAGAAGGTTATAGCCAGTTTCTTGTTCTACTTGGTCGATAACCTCTTTGAGATAATTGTCCATATATGCTGGGTAGCTATTGACTGATTTCAAACTTTGGAGTCCATCAGTAATAGGAGTATTAATAGCCTTCTCATACTGTTCGGCAGAAATGTAGCCTTGACCTTTCATCTCTGAAAGTACCAAGTTACGACGGTCAAGGGCAGCTTCTGGATGAGCATAGGGATCGTATTGATTCGGAGCCTGTGGCATTCCTGCTAGTAGGGCAAGTTGAGGTAGTGATAGTTCTCTCAAATCTTTGCCGTAATAGTTTTGGGCAGCTGTCTGCATTCCATAGTTTCCGTTAGACATGTAAACTTTATTCACATAGTAGGTCAGAATTTCTTGTTTTGTTGCTTTTTGTTCTAATTGAACAGCCAACCAAGCTTCCTGGGCTTTACGTGAAATGGTCTGATCAGAAGTGGAAGTTGAGAAATAGGTCAACTTAATTAATTGTTGGGTAAGGGTTGATCCTCCCTGGAGGGAGTTGTTTTGTAAGTTACGTAAAAAGGCCCCTATAATTCGGATGGTATCGACACCGCGATGATCGAAAAAACGATGGTCTTCGATCGATACGATAGCCTTGACCAAATCAGTAGGAATTTCGTTGGCCTGAGCGTTTACTCGGCGTTCAGAGCCCAGATCGGCAATCAGTTCGTTTTTACTATCGAAAATCTTACTAGACGTGGTTGCGACTAATTTGCTCTCAGATAGGGCTGGGGCTTTGCTGACGTAATAGAGAAATATGCCTCCTCCCAGCATAACTGCTGTGATAAATAAAGTTAAGAAGCAGATACTCACATACTTAGCTATTCGCAGGATAGTTTGTTTGTTCATCTTGTTTTACCACCTAATAAATGTTCTTTGATAACATTGAGATAGGGAATTTGAGGGAAGGCACCAGCCTTGATTTCATATCCATATTCTCGAATATATCCAAGTGGCATTGATTTTTGTCCCTTATCTTGATGATAGAAGCGAATCAAATCGAATGCCGGCAATAAGTAGGTTTCTTGCAGAGAAGAAAAGTGAAGAAGGACAAAGCAGATTCCTTGTTGGGCAAGGACTTGTTCCATATGCTGAATCTGATGTGGATGGAAATTTTTCATCGGAATCGCACGTTTTTGTTTTGTTTCCTTGGCTTCAAAGTCGATGTAATATCCCTTATAAACGCCAGAATAGTCTGTCGTTGAAGCTTGTCGAAAATAGGCTTCAACAATCTTGGCACGACTTCGTTGTGGATAGTCCACTCGTACGATTTGAATAGGGGTTGGTTTCTTGTGTATAACAGCCAAGCCCTGAGACAAATAGTAGTCGTTGGTAGCATTGATCATCTTTTCAAAAGACATTCCTCGATTTGCGAAATTTTTGGGTTGAGAAAGAGATGGTTGTCTTTTTTGTGATGAAAGTTTATGTGGATAGTTGACCATAATTCTCCTTATTGGTACAATAACATCACTCTATTATACCATAAATTTGCACAGAAAGGGTTAAAAATGGCTACAGCTTTGGTTTTGGGCTATTCTGCTTTTGATTTGGGTTTGTTTTCTGATAAGGATCCTCGTCTTAAATTGATAAAAAAAGCAATACGTAAAGATTTAGAGGCTATGGCAGCAGATGGGGTGTCTTGGCTTGTGTTTACAGGAAGTTTGGGTTTTGAATATTGGGTTTTAGAGGTTGCTCAGGAGATGAAAACCGAGTACGGTTTCCAGTTGGCCACCATTTTTGCTTTTGAAACCCATGGGGAAAATTGGAATGAAGGCAATCAGATGAAACTGAGTCGTTTTAAGCAGGTAGACTTTGTCAAATATGCTTATCCTCGCTATGAGCACAAGGGGCAGTTAAGAGATTACCAGCAGTTTTTGCTGGAAAACACGACTAGTTCCTATCTTTTTTATGATGAAGAAAATGAAACGAAACTAGCTTATTTTTACCAAAAGATGAAAAATCAAGAGGACTATTTTATAAAGAGATTAACATTTGATCAATTAAATGAACTTGCTGAAAATTTTTCCGAAAATTGAAGCTTTGACCTTGATTTTTGTTTGCCTTTTTTTATATAATAATACTAGCAAGCGAGAATGGAGAGAGACATGACAAGTATTATTTTTTCAGCAAAAGATATTTTTGAACAAGAGTTTGGACGTGAAGTTCGTGGGTATAGCAAGGTAGAAGTTGATGAGTTTTTAGACGATGTCATCAAGGACTATGAAACCTATGCTGCCTTGGTCAAGTCACTTCGTCAGGAAATTGCAGATTTGAAGGAAGAATTAGCTCGTAAACCGAAACCTTCACCAGTTCAAGCAGAGCCTATTGAAGCGGCAACTACAAGTTCTATGACGAATTTTGATATTTTGAAACGCTTGAATCGTCTTGAAAAAGAAGTGTTTGGTAAACAAATTTTAGATAACTAAGATTTCTAAGTAGTTATTTGAGATGTGCAATTTTTGGATAATCGCGTGAGGAGAATTTCTTCTCATGAGGAAAGTCCATGCTAGCACAGGCTGTGATGCCTGTAGTGTTTGTGCTAGGCGAAACCATAAGCCTAGGGACGAGAAATCGTTACGGCAGTTGAAATGGCTAAGTCCTTGGATAGGCCAGAGTAGGCTTGAAAGTGCCACAGTGACGGAGTCTTTCTGGAAACGGAGAGAGTGGAACGCGGTAAACCCCTCAAGCTAGCAACCCAAATTTTGGTCGGGGCATGGAGTACGCGGAAACGAACGTAGTATTCTGACTGCTATCAGCTAGAGCTGTTAGTGGTAGACAGATGATTATCGAAGGAAGTGGTCCTAGTCACTTCTGGAACAAAACATGGCTTATAGAAAATTGCATATAGGTTGGGGCTGAGAAATTTTCTCAACCTCATTTTTTAAAGTGGACATATAGAAAGGTCTTATAAGACTGTAACATGAAAAAAGAATTTAATTTAATCGCGACTGCTGCAGCGGGGCTTGAGGCTGTCGTTGGTCGTGAAGTGCGAGAGTTGGGCTACGATTGTCAGGTTGAAAATGGACGTGTTCGTTTTCAAGGAGACGTGAGAGCCATTATCGAGACCAACCTCTGGCTTCGAGCAGCAGATCGTATCAAGATTATCGTAGGAACTTTCCCAGCTAAGACTTTTGAAGAGCTGTTTCAGGGAGTTTTCGCTCTAGATTGGGAAAATTATTTACCACTTGGAGCTCGATTCCCGATTTCAAAAGCCAAGTGTGTTAAATCTAAGCTACACAATGAACCAAGTGTGCAGGCTATTTCTAAGAAAGCTGTTGTTAAGAAATTGCAGAAACACTATGCCCGCCCAGAAGGAGTTCCTCTGATGGAAACTGGTCCGGAGTTTAAGATTGAGGTCTCTATTCTCAAAGATGTGGCAACTGTCATGATTGATACGACAGGCTCCAGTCTCTTTAAGCGTGGTTATCGTACCGAAAAAGGTGGCGCTCCTATCAAGGAAAACATGGCGGCAGCTATTTTACAACTTTCTAACTGGTATCCAGACAAGCCTTTGATTGATCCGACCTGTGGTTCAGGAACTTTCTGTATCGAGGCGGTCATGATTGCTCGAAAGATGGCGCCTGGCCTTCGTCGCTCTTTTGCTTTTGAGGAATGGAACTGGGTCAGCGATCGCTTGATTCAGGAAGTGCGCACAGAAGCGGCTAAAAAAGTAGACCGTGAGCTTGAATTGGATATCATGGGCTGTGATATCGATGCTCGCATGGTGGAAATTGCTAAGGCAAATGCTCAGGCAGCAGGTGTTGCAGGGGATATCACCTTTAAGCAGATGCGCGTGCAGGATTTACGTTCTGATAAAATCAATGGTGTGATCATCTCAAATCCGCCTTATGGGGAACGCTTGTCAGATGATGCAGGGGTTACCAAGCTTTATGCTGAAATGGGTCAAGTATTTGCACCGCTCAAAACTTGGAGCAAGTTTATCCTAACTAGTGATGAAGCCTTTGAAAGCAAGTATGGTAGCCAAGCAGATAAGAAGCGAAAGTTATACAACGGAACCTTGAAAGTAGATCTGTATCAATATTTTGGTCAACGTGTTAAACGTCAAGAGGTAAAATAGAAAGGGATACTCATGAGTAAGAAAAGACGGAATCGTCATAAAAAAGAAAACCAAGAACCACGATTTGATTTTGATGAAGCAAAAGAGTTAACAGTTGGTCAAGCGATTCGTAAAAATGAAGAAGTGGAAGCAGGAGTCTTGCCTGAAGATTCCATTTTGGACAAGTATGTCAAGCAACACAAAGAGGAAATCGAAGCAGATAAGTTTGCGACTCGCCAATACAAAAAAGAGGAGTTAGTCGAAAAAGAAGAAGCTGTTACCTCGACTCTTGATGACTTACTTCAAGAGATTCGTGAGGAGACAGAAGTTGAGTCCTCAGTACAAGAAGATGACTTGAATCAGTTCGATGATTTAGAATTCACATGCGATTCAGAAGTTCCCCCTGTCGAAGAATTTGAGACTGAAGAAGTACAATTGTTTGAAGGAGAAGAGGTTCCAATACTTTCTCGAGTTACGGATAGTGAAGATGGAGAAAGTAAGAAGAAATGGTTGATTTACGGGATCCTAGCAGCGCTAGTGATTCTTATTCTTGGAACTGCTTATTATGTTTACCGTCAAGTGAATCGCTCAACACAGGAAATCCAAACTTCTCAATCATCGTCTAGCGAGCAGAATGTTCAGCCGTTCTTAGAAGATTTCAATAGCCAATACGATGCCTTCTATACAGATAGCAACAAAACGGCTTTGAAAAATAGCCAGTTTGATAAGTTGAACCAACTCAAGACCTTACTTGATAAGCTAGAAGGTAGCCGTGAGCATACGCTTGCCAAATCTAAGTATGATAGTCTAGCAACGCAAATCAAGGCCATTCAAGATGTCAATGCTCAATTCGAAAAACCAGCTATTGTGGATGGTGTGTTGGATACCAATGCCAAAGCCAAATCAGATGCTAAATTTACAGAGATTAAAACTGGGAATACTGAGATTGACAAAGTGCTAGATAAGGCGATTAGCCTTGGTAAGAGCCAGCAAACAAGTGCTTCTAGCTCAAGTTCAAGTCAAACTAGCAGTTCTAGTCAAGCAAGTTCAAATGCGACTAGTGAGACAAAACCAAGTAGTTCAAATGAGACTAGAAGCAGTCGCAGTGAAGTCAATATGGGTCTATCGAGTGCAGGGGTTGCTGTTCAAAGAAGTGCTAGTCGTGTTACCTATAATCAGTCTGCTATTGATGATAGTAATAACTCTGCCTGGGATTTTGCGGATGGTGTCTTAGAACAAATTTTAGCGACTTCACGTTCACGTGGTTATATCACTGGTAACCAATACATCCTTGAACGTGTCAATATCGTTAATGGCAATGGTTATTACAATCTCTATAAGCCAGATGGAACCTATCTCTTTACCCTTAACTGTAAGACAGGCTACTTTGTTGGAAATGGTTCTGGACATGCGGATGCCTTGGACTATTAAGCAGTCGTTACAAAATTCTTTCTTTTCAAAAGTAAAAATGATAAAATAAAACAAATTAAACAAGAGGAGTGTCAAATGACAAAAGCTAACTTTGGTGTCGTTGGTATGGCCGTAATGGGTCGTAACCTTGCCCTTAATATTGAATCTCGTGGTTACACAGTTGCTATTTACAACCGTAGTAAAGAAAAAACTGAAGATGTAATTGCTTGCCATCCTGAAAAGAACTTTGTACCAAGCTATGACGTTGAAAGTTTTGTAAACTCAATCGAAAAACCTCGTCGTATCATGCTGATGGTTCAAGCTGGACCTGGTACAGATGCTACTATCCAAGCCCTTCTTCCACACCTTGACAAGGGTGATATCTTGATTGACGGAGGAAACACTTTCTACAAAGATACCATCCGTCGTAATGAAGAATTGGCAAACTCAGGTATCAACTTTATCGGTACTGGGGTTTCTGGTGGTGAAAAAGGTGCCCTTGAAGGTCCTTCTATCATGCCTGGTGGACAAAAAGAAGCCTACGAATTGGTTGCTGACGTTCTTGAAGAAATCTCAGCTAAAGCACCAGAAGATGGCAAACCATGTGTGACTTATATCGGCCCTGATGGAGCTGGTCACTATGTGAAAATGGTTCACAACGGTATCGAGTATGGGGATATGCAATTGATCGCAGAAAGCTATGACTTGATGCAACACTTGCTAGGTCTTTCTGCAGAAAATATGGCTGAAATCTTTACTGAATGGAACAAGGGTGAATTGGACAGCTACTTGATCGAAATCACAGCTGACATCTTGAGCCGTAAAGACGATGAAGGCCAAGACGGACCAATCGTAGACTACATCCTTGATGCTGCGGGTAACAAGGGAACTGGTAAATGGACTAGCCAATCATCACTTGACCTTGGTGTACCATTGTCACTCATCACTGAGTCAGTATTTGCACGTTACATTTCAACTTACAAAGAAGAACGTGTGCATGCTAGCAAAGTACTTCCAAAACCAGCTGCTTTCAAATTTGAAGGAGATAAGGCTGAGTTGATTGAAAAAATCCGTCAAGCCCTTTACTTCTCAAAAATCATTTCATACGCACAAGGTTTTGCTCAATTGCGTGTAGCTTCTAAGGAAAACAACTGGAACTTGCCATTTGCAGACATCGCATCTATCTGGCGTGATGGCTGTATCATCCGTTCTCGTTTCTTGCAAAAGATTACAGATGCTTACAACCGTGATGCAGACCTTGCTAACCTTCTTTTGGATGAGTACTTCTTGGATGTTACTGCTAAGTACCAACAAGCAGTGCGTGATATCGTAGCTCTTGCTGTTCAAGCTGGTGTACCAGTGCCAACTTTCTCAGCAGCTATTACTTACTATGATAGCTACCGTTCAGCTGACCTTCCGGCTAACTTGATCCAAGCGCAACGTGACTACTTTGGTGCCCACACTTACCAACGTAAAGACAAAGAAGGAACATTCCACTACTCTTGGTATGACGAAAAATAAGTAGGTCTGCCATGGGGAAACGGATTTTATTACTTGAGAAAGAACGAAATCTAGCTCATTTTTTAAGTTTGGAACTCCAAAAAGAGCAATACCGAGTTGATCAGGTTGAGGAGGGGCAAAAAGCCCTCTCCATGGCTCTTCAGACAGACTATGACTTGATTTTATTGAATGCTCAACTGGGGGATATGACAGCCCAGGATTTTGCAGATAAGCTGAGTCGGACTAAGCCAGCTTCAATCATCATGGTCTTGGACCATCGTGAAGAATTGCAAGACCAGCTTGAGACAATCCAACGCTTTGCCGTTTCTTACATCTATAAGCCAGTTATTATTGAGAATCTGGTAGCTCGTATTTCAGCGATTTTCCGAGGTCGGGACTTCATCGACCAACACTGTAGTCAGATGAAGGTTCCAACATCTTACCGCAATTTGCGTATGGATGTAGAACATCATACCGTTTATCGTGGCGAAGAGATGATTGCTCTGACGCGTCGTGAGTATGATCTTTTGGCTACACTTATGGGAAGCAAGAAAGTTCTGACTCGTGAGCAGTTGTTGGAAAGTGTCTGGAAGTATGAAAGTGCGACCGAAACCAATATCGTGGATGTCTATATCCGTTATCTACGTAGCAAGCTTGATGTAAAAGGTCAAAAAAGCTACATTAAAACCGTGCGTGGTGTCGGTTACACCATGCAAGAATAGAAAAGCAGTTGCAGTTCATTGTAACTGCTTTTTTGAGGGGTTTTCTATATATTGACATGCAGTTTGGTCTTTGCTATAATCAGTTATGGAGGATACGTCTAATGAAAGTAATAAAAAAATTGATGCAAATCGCATTAGCATTCTTTTTCTTTAGCTTACTGGCAACAAGTGCAGTATTGGCGGATGATGCTGATTCAGAAGGTTGGAAATTTGTCCAAGAAAATGGTAGAACTTACTACAAGAAGGGTGACATCAAAGAAAAGGCCTGGCGAGTGATTGATGGCAAGACCTATTATTTTGATTATGTATCAGGAGAAATGGTTGTCGGCTGGCAATATATCCCGTTTCCATCTAAAGGTAGTACAATTGGTCCTTATCCAAATGGTTTGAGATTAGAATCTATGCCAATGCCAGAATGGTACTACTTTGGACAAGATGGTGTCTTACAAGAATTTGTTGGCAAGCAAGTTTTAGAGGCAAAAACTGCTACAAATACCAACAAACATCATGGGGAACAATATGATAGTCCAGCAGAGAAACGAGTCTATTATTTTGAAGATCAACGTAGTTATCACACCTTAAAAACTGGTTGGATTTATGATGAGGGGCACTGGTATTATTTACTGAAGGATGGTGGCTTTGATTCTCGCATCAACAGATTGACTGTTGGGGAGCTAGCACGTGGTTGGGTTAAGGATTTTCCTCTTACATATGATGAAGATAAGCTAAAAGCTGCTCCATGGTATTATTTAGATCCAACAACTGGTATTATGCAAACTGGTTGGCAATATATTGGTAACAAGTGGTACTATCTCCGTTCATCAGGAGCTATGGCAACTGGTTGGTATCAAGACGGCTCAACTTGGTATTATTTAGACCAGTTAAATGGTGATATGAAAACGGGCTGGCAATACCTTGGTAACAAGTGGTACTACCTCCGTTCATCAGGAGCCATGGCAACTGGTTGGTTCCAGGTCAATGGCAAATGGTACTACGCTTATAGCTCAGGTGCTTTGGCAGTGAATACGACCGTAGATGGCTATTCTGTCAACTATAATGGTGAATGGGTTCAATAATGAAAGAGGCGATTGTGAAGGAAACAATCGCTTTTTTTGTGAAAATATAATAAAATAGATAGGAGAGAATAAATACTTGTAGGAAAAAATAATACTCTTCGAAAATCAAATTCAAACCACGTCAGCGTCGCCTTACCGTACTCAAGTACAGCCTGCGGCTAGCTTCCTAGTTTGCTTTTTGATTTTCATTGAGTATGAGACGGCTTTTTCGTCTAGTAAAAGGAAAACATGACAAAAAAAGTGGGTGTCGGTCAGGCACATAGTAAGATTATTTTAATAGGGGAGCATGCGGTTGTTTACGGTTATCCTGCTATCTCCCTGCCTCTTTTGGAGGTGGAAGTGACTTGTAAGGTAGTTCCTGCAGTGAGTCCTTGGCGTCTCTATGAGGAGGATACTTTGTCCATGGCGGTTTATGCTTCACTGGAGTATTTGGATATCAAAGAAGCCTGCATTCGCTGTGAGATTGACTCAGCTATTCCTGAAAAACGGGGCATGGGTTCGTCAGCAGCTATCAGCATAGCGGCCATTCGTGCGGTATTTGACTACTATCAGGAAGAACTGCCTCATGATGTACTAGAAGTTTTGGTCAATCGGGCTGAGATGATTGCCCATATGAATCCAAGTGGTTTGGATGCTAAGACCTGTCTCAGTGACCAGCCTATTCGCTTTATTAAGAATGTAGGATTTACAGAGCTTGAGATGGATTTATCCGCCTATTTGGTGATTGCCGATACGGGTGTTTATGGTCATACTCGTGAAGCCATCCAAGTGGTTCAAAGCAAGGGCAAGGATGCCCTACCGTTTTTGCATGCCTTGGGAGAATTAACACAGCAAGCAGAAGATGCGATTTCACGAAAAGATGCTGAGGGGCTGGGGCAAATCCTCAGTCAAGCGCATTTACATTTAAAAGAAATTGGTGTTAGTAGCCCTGAGGCAGACCATCTGGTAGAAACGGTTCTTAACCATGGTGCTTTAGGTGCCAAGATGAGCGGTGGTGGGCTTGGAGGCTGTATCATAGCCTTGGCAGACAATTTGATACACGCACAAGAACTAGCAGAAAGATTAGAAGAGAAAGGAGCTGTTCAGACATGGATAGAGAGCCTGTAACAGTACGTTCCTACGCAAATATTGCTATTATCAAATATTGGGGAAAGAAAAAAGAAAAAGAGATGGTGCCTGCTACTAGCAGTATTTCTTTGACTTTGGAAAATATGTACACGGAGACGACTTTGTCATCTCTACCGATGGATGCGACAGCTGATGCCTTTTATATCAATGGTCAGCTACAAAATGAGGCGGAGCATGCCAAGATGAGTAAGATTATTGATCGTTATCGTCCAGATGGTGAGGGCTTTGTCCGTATTGATACTCAGAACAATATGCCTACCGCGGCGGGTCTGTCCTCAAGTTCTAGTGGTTTGTCCGCCCTGGTCAAGGCTTGTAATGCTTATTTCAAGCTTGGATTAAATCGGAGTCAGTTGGCGCAGGAGGCAAAGTTTGCCTCAGGCTCTTCTTCTCGGAGTTTTTATGGACCACTCGGTGCCTGGGATAAGGATAGTGGAGAAATTTACCCTGTAGAGACAGACTTGAAACTAGCTATGATGATGTTGGTGTTAGAGGACAAGAAAAAACCAATCTCTAGCCGTGACGGGATGAAACTCTGTGTGGAAACTTCGACGACTTTTGACGACTGGGTACGTCAGTCTGAGAAGGATTATCAGGATATGCTGGTTTATCTCAAGGAAAATGACTTTGTCAAGGTTGGGGAATTAACTGAGAAAAATGCCCTGGCTATGCACGCTACGACAAAGACAGCATCGCCAGCCTTTTCTTATCTGACGGATGCATCTTATGAAGCCATGGACTTTGTCCGCCAGCTCCGTGAGCAAGGAGAATCTTGCTACTTTACTATGGATGCCGGTCCTAATGTTAAGGTCCTCTGTCAAGAGAAAGACTTGGAGCATTTATCTGAAATCTTCAGTCATCGTTATCGCTTGATTGTGTCAAAAACAAAGGATTTGAGCCAAGATGATTGCTGTTAAAACTTGCGGAAAACTCTATTGGGCAGGGGAATATGCTATTTTAGAGCCAGGGCAGTTAGCCTTGATAAAGGCTATTCCCATCTATATGAGGGCTGAGATTGCTTTTTCTGATAGTTACCGTATCTACTCAGATATGTTTGATTTCGCAGTGAACTTGACGCCCAATCCTGCCTATAGCTTGATCCAAGAAACGATTGCTTTGGTGGAAGATTTCCTGACTTATCGAGGTCAGGATTTAAGGCCTTTTTCTCTAGAAATTCGTGGGAAAATGGAACGAGAAGGGAAAAAGTTTGGTCTAGGTTCTAGCGGTAGCGTCGTTGTTTTGGTCATCAAGGCTTTGCTGGCTCTGTATAATCTTTCGGTTGATCAGGAGCTCTTGTTCAAGCTGGCTAGCGCGGTCTTGCTCAAGCGCGGAGACAATGGTTCTATGGGGGACCTTGCCTGTATTGTAGCAGAGGATTTGATTCTCTACCAGTCATTTGATCGCCGGAGGGTGGCTGCTTGGTTGGAAGAAGAAAACTTAGCGACCGTTTTAGAGCGTGATTGGGGATTTTCAATTTCACAAGTAAAACCAACTTTAGAATGTGATTTTCTAGTGGGATGGACCAAGGAAGTGGCCGTATCTAGTGATATGGTCAAGCAAATTAAGCAAAATATCAATCAGAATTTTTTAAGTTCCTCAAAAGAAACAGTGGCTACTTTGGTAGAAGACTTGGAGCAGGGGAAAGCCGAAAAAGTTATCAAGCAAGTAGAAGTAGCCAGTCAACTTTTAGAAGGCTTGAGCGCAGATATTTACACGTCTTCTCTTAGACAGCTGAAAGAAGCCAGTCAAGATTTGCAGGCTGTTGCCAAGAGTAGCGGCGCTGGTGGTGGTGACTGTGGCATTGCCTTGAGTTTTGATGTGCAGTCAACTGAAACCTTAAAAAATCGTTGGGCCGATCTGGGGATTGAGCTCTTATACCAAGAAAGGATAGGACATGACGATAAATCGTAAGGATGAACACATCCGCTATGCCCTTGAGCAGAAAAGTTCCTATAATAGCTTTGATGAGGTGGAGTTGATTCATTCTTCCCTGCCTCTTTATGACCTGGATGAAATCGATCTTTCCACAGAATTTGCTGGTCGAAAGTGGGACTTTCCCTTTTATATCAATGCCATGACAGGTGGGAGTGATAAGGGCCGAGAAATCAATCAAAAGCTGGCTCAGGTGGCGGAAGCCTGTGGGATTTTGTTTGTGACGGGTTCTTATAGTGCAGCTCTCAAAGATTCAACAGATGATTCTTTTTCTGTCAGATCTAGTCATCCAAATCTCCTCCTTGGAACCAATATTGGATTGGACAAGCCTGTTGAGTTGGGACTTCGGACTGTAGAAGAAATGGATCCTCTTCTTCTGCAAGTGCATGTTAATGTCATGCAGGAATTACTCATGCCCGAGGGAGAAAGAAAGTTCAGAAGCTGGCAATCGCATCTAGTAGGCTATAGCAAGCAAATCCCCGTTCCTATTGTTTTAAAGGAAGTAGGCTTTGGGATGGATGTAAAGACCATCGAGAGAGCCTATGAACTGGGCGTTCGAACCTTTGATCTGTCAGGTCGTGGTGGTACCAGCTTTGCTTATATCGAAAATCGTCGCAGTGGTCAGCGTGATTATCTCAATCAATGGGGCCAGTCTACTATGCAAGCCCTTTTCAATGCCCAAGACTGGAAAGACAAGGTCGAACTTTTGGTCAGTGGAGGGGTTCGGAATCCGCTGGATATGATTAAGTGTCTGGTTTTTGGTGCCAAGGCTGTGGGACTGTCTCGAACAGTTCTGGAATTGGTTGAAACCTACACAGTTGAAGAAGTGATTGGCATTGTTCAAGGCTGGAAAGATGATTTACGATTCATTATGTGTGCCCTTAACTGTGCAACTATATCAGATCTGCAAAACGTAGACTATCTTCTTTACGGCAAACTAAAAGAAGCAAATGATCAGATGAAAAAGGCGTAACCACCGCCTTTTTTCCATCTTCAGACCGAGGTGACTTTTTCCAATTGTGATAAAATAGAAGGAGAGGATACATGTATGAGAAAATTTAAAATCTTTTTATTTATCGAAGCCTGTCTTTTGACAGGAGCTCTGATTTTGATGGTTTCAGAGCATTTTTCGCGTTTTCTGCTGATTCTATTCCTCTTTCTGCTTTTGATTCGCTATTACGCTGGTAAAGAGGGAAATAACCTTCTTTTGATTGTGGCAACCATTCTCTTCTTTTTCATCGTTATGCTCAATCCCTTTGTGATTCTAGCTATTTTTGTTGCGGTCATATACAGCCTCTTTCTTCTTTATCCGATGATGAACCAAGAAAAAGAGCAGACCAATTTGGTGTTTGAAGAGGTGGTGACGGTTAAGAAGGAGAAAAATCGTTGGTTTGGAAATCTCCATCATTTTTCAAGTTACCAGACTTGCCAGTTTGATGATATCAATCTATTTCGCCTCATGGGCAAGGACACCATTCATCTGGAGAGGGTCATCCTAACCAATCATGACAATGTTATTATCCTCAGAAAGATGATAGGAACGACCAAAATCATTGTACCTGTAGATGTGGAAGTCAGTCTCAGCGTTAACTGTCTCTATGGGGATTTGACTTTTTTCAATCAGCCCAAGCGTGCTCTCCGCAATGAACACTATCATCAGGAAACGAGAGATTATCTCAAGAGTAACAAGAGCGTCAAGATTCTCTTGACCACTATGATTGGCGATGTGGAGGTTGTCAGAGGATGAAAAAACAAGCTTATGTAATCATTGCCCTCACCTCTGTCCTATTTGTCTTGTTTCTCTCCCACAGCTTATTGGAAATTCTTGATTTTGACTGGTCTATTTTCTTGCACGATGTCGAAAAAACAGAAAAATTTGTCTTTTTGTTGTTGGTGTTCAGCATGTCCATGACCTGTCTCCTAGCTCTGTTTTGGCGAGGTGTCGAAGAGCTTTCTCTAAGAAAAATGCAGGCTAATCTTAAGCGTTTGTTGGCAGGGCAAGAAGTGGTTCAGCTTGCAGATCCAGATTTGGATGCCAGTTTCAAGTCCTTGTCAGGTAAACTTAACCTCTTGACAGAAGCTCTTCAAAAGGCTGAAAATCACAGCCTTTCTCGGGAAGAGGAAATCATCGAGAAAGAACGGAAGCGGATTGCTCGGGATTTGCACGATACAGTCAGTCAGGAGTTGTTTGCAGCCCACATGATTTTGTCAGGTGTCAGTCAGCAGTCTTTGCAACTGGATAGAGAAAAGATGCAGACCCAGTTGCAGAGTGTCACAGCTATTTTAGAAACCGCCCAGAAGGATTTGCGGGTCTTGCTCCTGCATTTGCGACCGGTTGAATTGGAACAGAAGAGTCTGGTTGAAGGGATTCAAGTCCTCTTAAAAGAGCTTGAGGACAAGAGTGATCTCAAGGTTAGTTTTAAGCAAAATGTGACGAAATTACCTAAAAAAATCGAGGAGCATATCTTCCGTATTCTGCAAGAATTGATCAGCAATACTCTCCGCCATGCTCAGGCCTCTTGTTTGGATGTCTATCTCTATCAGACGGATCTTGAATTGCAACTGAAGGTGGTGGATAATGGGATTGGTTTCCAGTCGGGGAGCTTCGATGATTTGAGTTATGGACTCCGCAATATCAAGGAGCGGGTTGAAGATATGGCAGGAACGGTTCAGTTATTAACAGCTCCCAAGCAAGGGCTGGCAGTTGATATCCGTATTCCCTTGCTCGATAAGGAATGATAAAGGAGTAAAGATGAAAATTTTACTAGTAGATGACCATGAAATGGTCCGATTGGGCTTGAAAAGCTACTTTGACCTCCAAGACGATGTAGAAGTTGTGGGTGAAGCATCCAACGGATCTCAGGGCATTGACTTGGCCTTGGAATTACGTCCAGATGTCATTGTCATGGATATCGTCATGCCTGAGATGAATGGAATTGACGCGACCTTAGCTATCCTTAAAGAATGGCCTGATGCCAAGATTTTGATTGTGACCTCTTACTTGGACAATGAAAAAATAATGCCGGTTTTGAATGCTGGTGCTAAAGGCTATATGCTCAAGACTTCTAGTGCAGACGAACTACTCCATGCCGTTCGTAAGGTGGCTGCTGGCGAGTTGGCCATTGAGCAGGAGGTCAGCAAGAAGGTCGAATACCACCGCAATCACATAGAACTACATGAGGACCTGACTGCGCGTGAGCGAGATGTTCTCCAACTCATCGCCAAGGGCTACGAAAATCAGCGTATCGCCGACGAACTTTTTATCTCTCTCAAGACGGTCAAGACCCACGTGTCCAACATTCTTGCCAAACTTGAAGTCAGCGACCGCACCCAGGCGGCTGTCTATGCCTTTCAGCACCACTTGGTGGGGCATGAGGAGTTTTAGATGAGTCTAACAGATTTACTTGAGGAGCTAGAAGCAGCAAAAGATCCTAAAAAAGCAGGGCCTATGGAGGCCTATATGCGCCATCAATTTTCCTTTCTAGGCGTTGCGGCGCCAGAAAGAAATAAACTCTATAAAAAATACTTTCCAGAAGCGAAAAAAACAAAGATTATCGATTGGGATTTTGTAGATACTTGCTGGGAAAAAGAGTCTAGAGAATACCAGTATGTGGCTGCCAATTATTTGAAAGCAATGCAGTCTTATCTAAAGGACAGCGATTTGCCTAAGCTAGAGCGGTTGGTTGTTACCAAGTCTTGGTGGGATACGGTGGATATTCTAGATCGCGTAGTAGGGAGTTTGGTGTATGACAAGCCGGAACTGGAAAAAATAATCCTCCAATGGAGCTTGTCAGACAATATCTGGCTGAGACGAGTCGCTATTGACCACCAGTTGTTAAGAAAAGAGAAGACCAATGTTCAATTAATGGAAAAAATTCTGCTTCATAATTTGAATCAAACAGAATTCTTTATTAATAAAGCCATTGGCTGGGCTCTGAGAGACTACTCCAAAACGAATCCAGCTTGGGTAGCATGCTTCATTGAGAAAAACAAGGAAAGAATGGCTGAACTTAGTATCAAAGAAGCGAGTAAGCACCTCCCCCATCGTTGAAAAGCGCAGTCATTACTTGAAAAAAGTCGCTCGTTTATGTTATAATAGACTGTATTTAAAAAATTTTAAGGAGAAATGACAGAATGTCTGTATCATTTGAAAACAAAGAAACAAACCGTGGTGTCTTGACTTTCACTATCTCTCAAGACCAAATCAAACCAGAATTGGACCGTGTCTTCAACTCAGTGAAGAAATCTCTTAATGTTCCAGGTTTCCGTAAAGGTCACCTTCCACGCCCTATCTTCGACAAAAAATTTGGTGAAGAGTCACTTTATCAAGACGTTATGAACGCTCTTTTGCCAAATGCTTATGAAGCAGCTGTAAAAGAAGCTGGTCTTGAAGTGGTTGCTCAACCAAAAATTGACGTAACTTCAATGGAAAAAGGTCAAGACTGGGTTATCACTGCTGAAGTCGTTACAAAACCTGAAGTAAAATTGGGTGACTACAAAAACCTTGAAGTATCAGTAGATGTAGAAAAAGAAGTAACTGACGCTGACGTTGAAGAGCGTATCGAACGTGAACGCAACAACTTGGCTGAATTGGTTATCAAAGAAGCTGCTGCTGAAAATGGTGACACTGTTGTCATCGACTTCGTTGGTTCTATCGACGGTGTTGAATTTGATGGCGGAAAAGGTGAAAACTTCTCACTTGGACTTGGTTCAGGTCAATTCATCCCTGGTTTCGAAGACCAATTGGTAGGCCACTCAGCTGGCGAAACTGTTGACGTAGTTGTAACATTCCCAGAAGACTACCAAGCAGAAGATCTTGCAGGTAAAGAAGCTAAATTCGTGACAACTATCCACGAAGTAAAAGCTAAAGAAGTTCCAGCTCTTGACGATGAGCTTGCAAAAGACATCGACGAAGAAGTTGAAACACTTGCTGAATTGAAAGAAAAATACCGTAACGAATTGGCTGCTGCTAAAGAAGAAGCTTACAAAGATGCAGTAGAAGGTGCGGCAATCGATAAAGCTGTAGAAAACGCTGAAATCGTAGAACTTCCAGAAGAAATGATTCACGAAGAAGTTCACCGCTCAGTAAACGAATTCCTTGGAAACTTGCAACGTCAAGGTATCAACCCTGACATGTACTTCCAAATCACTGGAACTACTCAAGAAGACCTTCACAATCAATACCAAGCAGAAGCTGAGTCACGTACTAAGACTAACCTTGTTATCGAAGCAGTTGCCAAAGCTGAAGGGTTTGACGCTTCAGAAGAAGAAATCCAAAAAGAAGTTGAGCAATTGGCAGCAGACTACAACATGGAAGTTGCTCAAGTACAAAGCTTGCTTTCAGCTGATATGTTGAAACACGATATCACAATCAAAAAAGCTGTTGAATTGATTACAAGCACAGCAACAGTTAAATAATCTTAATAAACAAAAATCCCACCTGAATTGGTGGGTTTTCTGATGCACTATTTTCCAAAAATCTCTTTGAGGTCTGCATCTGTAATCCCAATCATAGCTGGGATGCTGTCCCAGTTTTCTTCGGTCAGGATGTAGGATTGTTCAGAGGTGCTTGATGTGGTTGTTTCAGAGACAGCTGGTTGCTTTTCTTCAACATTCTCCAGTAAATCACTGAAGCGTTCAATCAGATAGGTTTTTCGGGCAGTTCCGATGTGCTGGGTAGCATAATCAAAGGCCTGTAATTCGCCTAGTAAGATAAGCTTGCTTTTGGCACGTGTAATGGCTGTATAGATGAGATTGCGCTCCAGCATACGCCTACTAGCATTGGTGATAGGTAGGATGACAACAGGGAACTCACTTCCCTGGGACTTATGGATACTCATGGCATAGGCCAAGCGAATCTTGTACCATTCGTTACGTGGGTAAGAGACCTCATTGCCATCAAAATCAATGACAATTTCGTCTTGCTTCGACTCTGTGTATTTACCAGGAATCAGGTCTGTAATAGCTCCCAAATCTCCATTAAAGACATTGATTTCAGCATCGTTGACCAAATGAATGACCTTGTCGCCCTTACGATAGTGGCACTGAGGAGCTTCAAAACTAAGTTGATCTTTTTGTGGTGGATTGAGCAGGTCTTGCATGAGCTGATTGATAGCATCAATCCCTGCCGTCCCTCGGTACATGGGAGCCAGAACTTGGATATCACGGGCAGGGATACCACTTCTGAGGGCAGCGCCTAAGATCTTTTCAATCGTAGCTGGAATATGGCCGCTAGCAATTTCAAAGTAGGAACGGTCAGCTTTTTTCTGGGTGAAATCAGCTGGCAAGATGCCCTGTCGAATTTGACTAGCTAGGGTAACGATGGTTGATTCTTCGCTTTGCCGGTAAATTTTTTCCAAGCGAGTCTGAGGAATCAGGGGAATATGAAGCAGATCCGCTAGAACCTGTCCAGGGCTGACAGACGGTAGCTGATCGCTATCTCCCACGATGAGAATTTTACTGTTAGAAGAGATGTTGGAGAAGAGTTGATTGGCCAGCCAAGTATCCACCATGGAGAATTCATCTACGATGATAAAGTCGGCATCCAGATAATCTTCCAGATGACTGGTATCATCGTCACCTGTCATTCCTAAATGTCGGTGTATGGTCGCGCTAGGCAAACCTGTCAATTCATTCATGCGGCGAGCTGCTCGTCCAGTTGGAGCAGCAAGAAGAATAGGTAGGTTGCTTTTTTTCCTGAGGTCAAGTCCTTCTAAAAGGGCGTAAACAGCGATGATACCATTGATAACCGTTGTCTTACCAGTACCAGGTCCACCTGTCAGAATAAAGACCTTGTTCTGGATAGCATCACAGATAGCTTGTTTTTGAATGCTATCATACTCAATCTCCAGATCTTTTTCGACAGTAGCGATATGTTTTTGAATGGTTTCTAAATCATGACTCTTCTGTTTTCCTTTTTCAAGGATACGAACCAAGTGACTGCGAATGCCTTCCTCAGCGAAAAAGAGGCTGTTGTCAAAAATCTTGGTATCAACCTGCTGAACCTTGTCTTCTTCGATCAGGTAGGAGAGCTCTTGGGCCACTTGGCTGGGATCCAGTTCCACGGGGCGAGAAGACTCAAGGAGAGTAAGGGTTTGTTCTAGCAAATCCCGTGCTTCAACATAGGTGTCCCCTGTTTCCATACAGGTCTGAAAAAGACTATGAACTAGACCGGCGCGGAAGCGTTCAGGAGCCTGACTTTCGATACCTAGTTCTTCCGCTAATTGGTCAGCAATGGTAAAGCCCAAACCCTTGATATCCTCAACCAGCTGGTAGGGATAATTTTCAACCACATCAAGGGTTTCTTCCTTGTAAAAATCTTGAATCTGGAAGGCTAGTTTATTGGGAATGCCGTAGTTGGCCAGTTTGGCTAAAACCATCTCCGTTCCGTAGTTGAGACGGAGGGTGGAGACGAAAGCCTCGCGATTTTTGGCAGAGAGTCCTGAGATGCCTTCTAGCTTTTCTGGGTGTTGCAGAATTTCGTCAATGGTATTATCGCCATAGGTATCCACGATTTTCTGAGCTGTCTTGAGACCAATTCCTTTGAAATGGCTACTTGAAAAGTATTTGACAAGCCCTTTGCTAGTTGGTTTTGCGCGTTCATAACGGCTGATTTGCAGCTGCTCCCCGTACTTGGAGTGCTGGACAATTTGTCCCCAAAAAGTATAGTCTTCTCCCTCAATCACGTCAGCCATGGTGCCCGTGACAATGATTTCAAAATCATCAAAATCCTCTGCGTCTGTATCGTCGATTTCTAGGAGAAGGATGCGATAAAAATTGCTGGGATTTTCAAAAATAATCCGTTCAATGGTTCCTGAAAAATAAACTTCCATAAAATTCCTTTGCATGAATAGGTGAGAGTTGGGGGATATTATAGTCAATAAATAATCATCTTCTCACGATAGAAGAAGAGGCTGAGATTGGTGATTCTCGGCCTCTTAGGTCTCTTAAAATGTTCCGATACGGGTGATTGGCCAGAAGCGGAATTTAGCTTCCCCTGTGATATCTTTTGCTTTAAAGGTACCTACGTGGCGGCTGTCGCTAGAAACCAAACGGTCATCTCCGAGGAGAAGGTATTCTCCTTCTGGGACAGTAAAGCTAAAGTTGGTGTTGTAGTTGACATCAACTGTGAAGGCTTGGGCTTTTTGAGCGATACTTCTAAAGAAAGTTCCTTTATTTCCTTCAAATCCCTTGCCTGAGTAGGTACTTTGGAGTTTGTCATCCTTGAAGCGTTTGATATAATCAGCTAGGTAAGGTTCATCTGTCTCTTTGTCATTGATGTAAAGTTTATCGTTTTCGTAACGGATGGTGTCGCCAGGTATTCCGATGACACGTTTGACAATGTCCTTATTGCCATCTTCCTCATGGGCCACCACGATATCAAAACGGTCAATAGGGAGGTGTTTGACAACAAAAAGAATTTCGCCATCCGCTAGGGTAGGATCCATGGAATGCCCTTCTACGCGGACATTACTCCAAAAAAAGATACGACTTAAAGCTAGTAATGACAGAATCAGGAGGAACAATCCCCACTCTTTTAGGAAACTTTTAAATGAATTCATAACTTACCTTTCTAAGCGTTTTTTAGCTTTTTCAGTATTTTTAAAGTGCAATTTGGCGCAGAAATTGAGTCCCTGCATACCATAGGCTTGTAAAATCTGGCTAGCCACCTTGTCAGAAGCCGTTCCAGCTCCACTTGGAAGTTGATAGCCCAGTTCTCGTCCCAGATTTTCTAGATTTTCCAGAAAGAGATCACGCGCAATGACAGAAGAAACTGCGACAGCCAAGTATTTGCCCTCAGCCTTTTCTTCTAAGCTGATAGGATTGCTGAAACGATTGGCCTCTTGTGCCAAGTACTTGTCATAATTTTTAGCACTGGTAAAGGCATCAATCACAATTTTCTCAGGCTGAACACCTTTTTGAAGGAGGAGATAGATAGCCTGATTATGGAGGGCTACTTTAACCGAAACAGCATTGTAGCGGTCTCCGATGACCTCGTTGTACTTGCTTGGTGAGAGAAGCAGTGCCTGGTGCTGGATTTTTTCCTTGAGAATAGGGGCAATCTGACGGATCTTTTGGTCGGTCAGAGTCTTAGAATCCCCCACACCGAGTTTTCTCAAGAAGTCATGCTGGTCAGGTGTGACAAAGGAAGCCACAACTGCAAGTCCACCAAAGTAGGAACCATTTCCCACCTCATCTGTCCCAATTAAAGGGAAATTTTGTCCGCTGGTTTCCTCTACAACTTGATAGCCAAAGAAACGAGCGTATTTCTCAGCTCCTTCACCCTGAAGCAAGACCTTTCCAGAAGTATAGATAGAAGCCGTTGCTTGAGGTAGTCGCAAAAAGTAGCGAATATAGGGATTCTTGCTGGGAGCCAGACTGGTTTGATAGTGTTCAAGAAAAGCCTGAATCTCCTTTTCACTTGGTGTGAGTGTTATACTTGCCATAGTTTCTATTGTATCATAAAAGCAGGCAAATTTGTAAAAACTGACAAAATTAGCGAATTTTGGTATAATATCGTGAGGTGAATTTTATGGCAAATCTAAATCGATTCAAATTTACATTCGGGAAAAAATCATTAACCTTGACAAGCGAGCATGATAACCTTTTTATGGAGGAGATTGCCAAGGTTGCGACAGAAAAATACCAAGCAATTAAAGAACAAATGCCTAGTGCAGACGATGAAACAATCGCTCTTTTGTTGGCAGTCAACTGTTTGTCAACTCAGCTCAGCCGTGAGATTGAATTTGACGATAAGGAGCAAGAGTTAGAAGAACTCCGTCACAAGCTTGTGACTTGCAAGCAAGAACAGAGCAAGATTGAGGATCCCTTATGATTTCACTCCTTCTTCTATTGGTCTTGGCTTGGGGATTTTATATCGGCTATCGGAGAGGCCTGCTCTTACAGGTTTATTACCTGATTTCAGCCATGGCATCGGCTTTTATGGCTGGCCAGTTTTACAAGGGGCTGGGAGAGCAATTCCATTTATTGCTCCCTTATGCAAATCCGCAGGAAGGTCAGGGAACCTTCTTCTTCCCATCGGATCAACTTTTCCAGTTGGATAAGGTCTTTTACGCAGGTATCGGCTACTTGCTTGTGTTTGGGATTGTCTATAGCATCGGTCGTTTGCTTGGTCTCCTATTACACTTACTTCCTAGTAAAAAACTGGGTGGCAAGTTGTTCCAAGTTTCAGCAGGTATCTTGTCTATGTTGGTGACCTTATTTGTCTTGCAAATGGCCTTGACCATCTTGGCGACCATTCCCATGGCAGCTATTCAAAATCCTCTTGAAAAGAGTATCGTCGCAAAACACATCATCCAGAGCATACCGGTAACAACCAGTTGGCTCAAACAAATCTGGGTGACAAATTTAATCGGATAAAAAGGGCAGGAGTTTTCCTAGCCCTTTGTTTACAGATTGACTAGAATCTATCAGAATGTAAAAAGCTAATACTCTTCGAAAATCTCTTCAAACCACGTCAGCTTCCATCTGCAACCTCAAAACACTGTTTTGAGCAACCTGTGGCTAGCTTCCTAGTTTGCTTTTTGATTTTCATTGAGTATAATACACCTAGATATTCAAAGACAAGGAAATAAAGATGAACAAGAAAATATTAGAAACATTAGAGTTCAATAAGGTTAAGGCCTTGTTTGAACCTCATTTGTTGACCGAGCAGGGCTTGGAGCAATTGAGACAGCTGGCTCCGACTGCCAAAGCGGATAAAATCAAACAGGCTTTTGCTGAGATGAAGGAGATGCAGGATCTCTTTGTCGAGCAACCGCATTTTACCATTCTCGCAACTAAGGAAATCGCAGGAGTCTGCAAGCGTTTGGAGATGGGCGCAGACCTCAATATTGAGGAGTTCCTCCTCTTGAAGCGCGTGCTTCTGTCTAGCCGAGAGCTGCAAAGTTTTTACGACAATCTGGAAAATGTTAGCTTGGAAGAATTAGCTCTTTGGTTTGAGAAATTACATGATTTTCCGCAATTACAAGGAAATCTCCAAGCCTTTAATGATGCAGGTTTCATTGAAAATTTTGCCAGTGAAGAATTAGCGCGCATCCGTCGAAAAATCCATGATAGCGAGAGTCAGGTACGCGATGTTTTACAGGACCTGCTCAAGCAAAAAGCGCAGATGTTGACAGAAGGGATTGTTGCCAGCAGAAATGGCCGTCAGGTTTTACCAGTCAAAAACACCTACCGCAATAAGATTGCAGGTGTCGTTCATGATATTTCTGCTAGTGGAAATACCGTCTATATCGAACCCCGTGAGGTGGTCAAACTGAGCGAAGAAATTGCCAGTTTGCGAGCAGATGAGCGCTATGAAATGCTTCGCATTCTCCAAGAAATTTCTGAGCGTGTTCGCCCTCATGCGGCTGAGATTGCCAATGATGCTTGGATTATCGGTCATCTGGACTTGATTCGTGCCAAGGTTCGCTTTATCCAAGAAAGGCAAGCAGTCGTACCTCAGCTGTCAGAAAATCAAGAAATTCAACTGCTCCATGTCTGCCATCCTTTGGTCAAAAATGCCGTCGCAAATGATGTCCATTTTGGCCAAGATTTAACAGCCATTGTCATTACAGGTCCCAATACTGGTGGTAAGACCATCATGCTCAAAACTCTGGGCTTGACGCAGATTATGGCTCAGTCCGGTTTGCCGATTTTAGCAGATAAGGGAAGTCGTGTTGGTATTTTTGAAGAAATCTTTGCTGATATTGGCGATGAGCAATCTATTGAACAGAGTTTGTCTACTTTCTCTAGCCACATGACCAATATTGTGGATATTCTTGGCAAGGTCAACCAACATTCACTCTTACTCTTGGATGAGTTGGGGGCTGGTACAGACCCTCAAGAGGGAGCTGCCCTTGCCATGGCTATTCTGGAGGACCTTCGCCTGCGTCAAGTCAAGACTATGGCGACAACCCACTATCCAGAACTCAAGGCTTACGGTATTGAGACAGCCTTTGTGCAAAATGCCAGCATGGAGTTTGATACTGCAACTCTTCGCCCGACCTATCGCTTTATGCAGGGAGTTCCTGGCCGAAGCAATGCCTTTGAGATTGCCAAACGTCTAGGCCTATCTGAAGTTATCGTAGGGGATGCCAGTCAGCAGGTCAATCAGGACAATGATGTCAACCGGATTATTGAGCAACTGGAAGAGCAGACGCTGGAAAGTCGTAAACGCTTGGACAATATCCGTGAGGTGGAGCAAGAAAATCTCAAGATGAACCGTGCTCTCAAAAAACTTTACAACGAGCTCAATCGTGAAAAGGAAACCGAGCTTAACAAGGCGCGTGAACAGGCTGCTGAGATTGTGGACATGGCCCTCAGTGAAAGTGACCAGATTCTTAAAAATCTCCACAGTAAATCTCAACTCAAGCCCCACGAAATCATTGAAGCCAAGGCCAAGCTGAAAAAATTAGCTCCTGAAAAAGTAGATTTGTCTAAAAATAAGGTTCTTCAAAAGGCCAAGAAAAAACGTGCTCCAAAGGTGGGAGATGATATCGTTGTTCTCAGTTATGGACAGCGTGGTACCTTGACCAGTCAACTTAAGGATGGTCGCTGGGAAGCACAAGTCGGTTTAATCAAGATGACCTTGGAAGAGAAAGAATTTGACCTCGTTCAGGCTCAGCAAGAAAAGCAAGTTAAGAAGAAACAAGTCAATGTTGTGAAACGGACTTCTGGTCGTGGTCCACAAGCCAGACTGGATCTTCGAGGCAAACGTTATGAAGAGGCTATGAATGAGCTAGATGCCTTTATCGACCAAGCCCTGCTTAACAATATGGCGCAAGTCGATATCATCCATGGTATCGGTACAGGTGTCATCCGTGAAGGAGTCACCAAATACCTACAAAGAAACAAGCATGTCAAGAGTTTCGGCTATGCCCCGCAAAATGCTGGGGGCAGTGGTGCAACTATTGTGACTTTTAAAGGATAGAAGTATTCCGGGATTTACACAGTAAAAACTGTTGAATTAAGTTTTACTAATAAACACATTGACAAAAACCAACATTTTTTGTAAAATAAGAATCAATTAAATACCAACACCGAATGAAGTTTAATAGAAGTGGAGAATTGTTTGATTTTCCATGACTGTAAATGGACGGAACTCTGGAGAGACCGTAAAGGCACCGAAGGGGCAAGGCAGGTAACTGCTCAAACTCTCAGGTAAAAGGACAGAGCTAGGATAGACCGCTTTTTAGCATTTATCTAAGCATTCCAGAGTACATGTATCTTGCATGTGCTCTTTCTTTTGGGGTTGAAAAGATAGGAGAAGGAAATGTTAGAATTGCTTAAATCAATTGATGCTTTTGCTTGGGGCCCACCCCTCTTGATTTTATTGGTCGGAACAGGGATTTACCTAACTGCCCGTCTAGGCCTCTTGCAGGTTTTGCGTCTGCCCAAGGCCTTCCAGCTTATTTTTACCAAGGATAAGGGGCATGGAGATGTATCCAGCTTTGCGGCCTTGTGTACAGCCCTAGCAGCGACAGTTGGTACGGGAAATATTATCGGGGTGGCGACGGCTATCAAGGTTGGTGGACCAGGAGCTCTCTTTTGGATGTGGATGGCTGCTTTCTTTGGAATGGCTACTAAGTATGCGGAGGGACTGTTAGCTATCAAATACCGCACCAAGGATGACCATGGTGCAGTGGCGGGAGGTCCCATGCACTATATTCTTCTAGGGATGGGAGAAAAGTGGCGTCCCCTTGCTATCTTCTTTGCCCTGGCAGGTGTGCTAGTAGCTTTATTGGGAATCGGAACCTTCACTCAAGTTAACTCGATTACTGAATCTATCCAGAATACAACGACTATTTCGCCAGCTATCACGGCTCTTGTGTTGTCTGTCTTTGTAGCGATTGCTGTCTTTGGCGGACTCAAGTCCATTTCAAAGGTTTCAACTACTGTGGTTCCTTTTATGGCTATCATTTATATTTTGGGAACTCTTACAGTAATTTTCTTTAATATTGGAAAAATTCCTGCCACAATCGCTTTAATCTTGACATCGGCTTTTAGTCCAGTTGCTGCGGTAGGTGGATTTGCCGGTGCTAGCATTCGGATGGCTATTCAAAATGGTGTGGCGCGTGGTGTGTTCTCAAACGAATCTGGTCTGGGTTCTGCTCCCATTGCAGCGGCTGCGGCTAAGACAAATGAACCAGTAGAGCAAGGCTTGATTTCCATGACTGGAACCTTTATTGACACTCTCATTATCTGTACTCTGACTGGTTTGACCATCTTGGTAACTGGTGTTTGGAGTGGTGATTTGAATGGGGTTGCCTTGACTCAGTCAGCCTTCTCAACAGTCTTTTCACACTTTGGACCTGCCCTTTTGACCATCTTCCTTGTGCTCTTTGCCTTTACAACGATTCTAGGTTGGAACTATTACGGAGAACGCTGTTTCGAGTTTCTCTTTGGGGTTCGCTTTATCTGGCTCTACCGTGTGGTCTTTGTACTCATGGTCTTGTTGGGAGGATTTATCGAGTTGGATATGGTTTGGATTATCGCAGATATTGTCAATGCCTTGATGGCTCTGCCGAACTTGATTGCCCTCTTAGTTTTATCTCCAGTCATTATTGCTGAGACTAAAAAGTATTTTAATAAATAATGGAATCACACATCGCGTGTGATTTTTTTGCTTTCATAAAAAATTTCTATCAGTGTAATTTAAAATATATATTATACACGACATAGAATCTGTGATAGACTAGATTTCAACAACATGAAAAGAGGTTTTATGATGACAACATTTACCATCCATACAGTCGAATCAGCGCCAGCAGAAGTGAAAGAGGTTCTTGAAACAGTAGAAAAAGATAACAATGGCTATATTCCTAACCTAATTGGTCTCTTGGCTAATGCACCTACTGCCTTAGAAGCCTACAGAACTGTCGGAGCCATCAACCGTCGCAACAGCCTGACACCTGTTGAGCGTGAAGTAGTGCAAATCACGGCAGCAGTAACTAATGGTTGTGCCTTCTGCGTCGCAGGTCACACAGCCTTTTCAATAAAACAAATCCAGATGAATGATGATCTTCTACAAGCTCTTCGTAATCGTACTCCAATTGAAACAGATCCTAAATTGGACACTCTGGCTAAGTTTACCTTGGCAGTTATCAATACCAAGGGTCGTGTAGGAGATGAAGCCTTGGCTGAGTTTTTAGAAGCTGGTTACACCCAACAAAATGCCTTGGATGTGGTTCTTGGTGTCAGCCTAGCAAGCCTCTGTAACTATGCCAATAACCTAGCCAATACACCAATTAACCCAGAATTGCAACCTTATGCCTAATTCATATCTGAGTAAAATGAAGTCTGAAATAATCGGACTTCGTTTTTTTAAGTCCTCATTTAAGCGCTTTTATGCTATACTGAAACTAACATGATTATTGGAGGTTAGGATGAAAAAACTCCCCTTAGTATTTTCTGGTTGTTTGCTAGGTTTGGCAGGAGCTGGAAATCTCGTTTTAGATATGTTGCCAGTTCTGTCACATCTATTTAGTCTGACTGGCTTGGTTTTGTGGATTTACTTTCTAATTCTGCATATGTTTAATTGGAAGGAAACCAAGCAAGAATTGACCAAGCCCCCTCTTTTGTCAGGGATGGCCACTTTTCCTATGGCTGGGATGATTTTATCTACCTATGTTTTTCGCGTCTTCCCTCATCTTCCTTTGGTAGCGCAAGGGCTCTGGTGGTTTTCATTTATCTTGGATTTGGCCTTGATTGCTGGTTTTACAGTTAAATTTGCCTGTCCAGGTAAGAGAGTCAATGCGACACCGAGCTGGACGGTTCTCTATGTGGGGATAGCGGTGGCTGCCTTGACCTATCCTCTTGTAGGCATTATCGAAATTGCCTATGCAACCTTGAGTTTTGGTTTTCTCCTAACCTTCTATCTTTATCCCCTTATTTATAGCGATTTAAAGAAACATCCTCTCCCATTAGCCTTGCTTGGCCAAGAAGGAATCTACTGTGCTCCCTTCTCTCTACTCTTGGCTTCTCTAGTTCGAGTTGGAGGAGCCAACCTACCGACTTGGCTCTTAATCGTCATGATTTTGGCTTCTCAATCCTTCTTTTTCTTTGTTTTAACTCGCCTACCCAATATTTTAAAACAAGGCTTTCAACCAGCTTTCTCAGCCCTCACTTTCCCAACCATTATTACAGCTACTTCTCTCAAGATGGCTCAAGGAATCTTGAAACTTCCATTTCTGGATTATTTGGTAGTGGCTGAAACCGTTATATGCCTAACTATTTTATTCTTTGTCTTGGGTGCTTATCTGATTTGGTTACGAAAAAAGGTCTAGCTAGAAATAGCTAAACCTTATTTTTTATGGTTTGATAACTTCAGCTCCACCCATATATGGACGAAGTGCTTCTGGAATGGTTACAGAACCATCTGCGTTTTGGTAGTTTTCAAGAATAGCAGCCACTGTACGTCCAACTGCAAGTCCAGAACCGTTCAAGGTGTGGAGCAATTTAACCTTGCCATCTGCTTCATCACGGTAACGAATTTGAGCGCGACGGGCTTGGAAATCTTCTGTGTTTGAACAGCTTGAGATTTCACGGTAGGTATTTTGTGCTGGAATCCAAACTTCCAAGTCGTAAGTCTTAGCAGCTGAGAAGCCCATATCTCCAGTAGAAAGCGCAACGACACGGTATGGAAGGTTGAGTTTTTGAAGGATATTTTCAGCGTTGGCTGTCATTTTTTCCAATTCTTCGTAAGATTCTTCTGGTTTGGCAAATTTAACCATTTCAACCTTGTGGAATTGGTGCAAACGGATCAAGCCACGAGTATCACGACCAGCAGAACCAGCCTCAGAACGGAATGAAGGGCTCATAGCAGTGAAGTAGATTGGCAGGTCTTTACCGTCAAGAATTTCATCACGGTAGTAGTTTGTTAGAGGAACTTCAGCTGTAGGAATAAGGACATAATTGCTGTCGCTGAGTTCAAAAGTATCTTCCTTGAATTTTGGATATTGACCAGTACCAAACATAGAATCATGGTTAACCATGTAAGGAGTGATGACTTCAGTATAGCCTTCTTTACCATGTTCATCCAACATAAAGTTGTAGATAGCACGTTCCAAACGAGCACCGAGGCCTTTATAGAAGAGGAAGCGAGCGCCCGTAACTTTACCACCGCGTTCCCAGTCAAGGATACCCAAGTCTTCACCAAGATCCCAGTGAGCTTTAGGTTCGAAGTCAAATTCGCGTGGAGTACCCCAACGGCGAACTTCCACATTGTCATCTTCATCAGCCCCAACAGGAACACTGTCAGCTGGAATGTTTGGAAGAGTAGTGGTAAATTCTGTCAATTTAGCATCGATTTCTGCCAATTCAGCATCCAAGGCTTTGACTTCAGCAGATAGATTTTGCATGGCAGCAATCTTGTCATCTGCATTTTCCTTGTTGCGTTTGGCTTGAGCAATCTCAGCTGAAACTGTGTTACGTTCTGCTTTTAAAGTTTCAACCTTGACCAAAATGTCACGACGTTTAGCATCGATTTCTTTCATCTCATTCAAGACAGCAGCATCTACACCACGTGTAGCTAATTTTTCTGCGACAGCATCAAAGTCTGTACGAATACGTTTGATATCTAACATAAGAACTCCTTTATGAAAAAAGCACACCTGACAAAGCGTTGGAGTGGCAGGGCCACGGTTCCATCCAACTTCACAGGTGTGCACTTGATTGTATATGTAATTGTTACTAACGGTAGAATTTCACCTATCCCTCCTATCTGCTCGCAGCACCCGCAGACTTTCTGAAAGAAGAAGATAACCTACTTATCCGTTGCTATGATTATACTAAAGTTTCTACTTTTTTGCAAATAGATTTTTAAATTTTTGGATAATTGTCTGAATCAGGGTAGGAAGTTTGACGACCTTGTCATTGCCCAGTTTTTCGCGTGCAATTTTGAGAATGGCACCTGAATCTTTTGAAGCAAAGAGGAATTTTCCTCTGTCTGTAAAGACTTCGAAGTGGCGACTGATTTTGCGACCAGAAACGTTAGCTCCAATTTGGTTGATATGGCTCCAAGGAATCTGGATAAATTGTTCAACATTGACATCTGGGTAAAATTCTAGAGCCTGATCTCCGACAAGAAATTTCCCAACTTTCCCAGCTATAGAGAGGTAGGAAGTGCCTGTGGTATTGAGAAGCACTGTTTTGTTAAGAGATTGGGCCATGTCTAGTCTTCCTTACTTTCGCCGAAAAAGGCATTGTAGAGGGCTTTGATAGCTGCTTTCTCTTGGTCTTTATTTACAACGAACATGATAGAAACTTCACTAGAACCTTGAGACATCATCTGGATGTTGATCTTGTTTTCAGATAGAGCGCGAGTTGCAGTAGCAGTCACTCCAATGTGACTCTTCATCTTTTCTCCAACAATCATAATGATTGAAAGGTCGTGTTCGATTTCTGCATGGTCTACTTCAGCCTTTTGCACCAACTGACGCAGGATTTCTTCTTCCTTGATAGGAGTTAGTTCGCGAGAACGGAGGATGATTGAAAGATCGTCAATACCTGTTGGCATATGTTCCCAACCGATGTTAAGATCTTCAAGGATTTGTAGAACCTTGCGTCCAAATCCAACCTCGCGGTTCATGAGGTATTTAGACATGTTGATGCTGACAAAGCCAGAGTCACCAGCAATTCCCACAACTGGGAACTTGTCACTACTATGTTTTAGAACGATACGAGTACCTGGATGGTCAGGGTTGTTGGTATTCTTGATAACGAGAGGAATTTTTCCGCGGTAGGCAGGTAGAAGGGCTTCGTCATGAAGGACTGAGAAACCTGCATAGGCCAACTCACGCATTTCACGATAGGTTAACTCAGGAATCGAGTGTGGTTGGTGGATAATACCAGGGTGGGCTGCAAAGATACCATCAACGTCCGTAAAGTTTTCATAGAGGTCAGCTTTGACACCAGCAGCAATGATTGAACCAGTGATATCAGAGCCGCCACGTGAGAAGGTACAGATTTGATTTTCCTTAGTAACACCAAAGAAACCAGGAATGACAAGGACTTCATTTGCATTTGTCAATTCTTCAATCTTGTCATAACTTGATGGAATGATGCGAGCGTGACCAGGTTCACTTGTGACTACAATACCCGCTTCTCTAGGGTGCACATAGCGTGCATCAATACCATTTTGGTTAAAATAGGCAGCAATCAATTTAGCATTGTTATTTTCACCGGCTGCTAGGAAGGTATCGTAGAGAAATTCATTTTCTTCGATAGGAAGAGTGGCCAAGGCGCGAATGCTTTTAGAGATTTTTTCTAAAACAGCTGGTTTCAGTCCCAATTCGCTAACCATAGCAGCATAGCGGTCGATAATCCAGCTTTGGCTCTTGCTAATATCGTTACCAGCAACATAGTCACGGTAGTATTTAATCAAGGCATCCGTAACCTTAGTATCTTCGGCATTGCGTTTACCAGGCGCAGAAACAACTACAAAACGGCGCTCTTTATCGCTTTTGACGATGTTTAAAACTTTTTCTAATTGACCAGCAGAGGCAAGAGAGCTACCTCCAAATTTAACAACTTTCATAAGAACTCCTAAAGTAAGTATTTTATACGATTATAGCAGAAAGAAAGCCTTTTTTCAATGAAGAAAATAAGATGCTTTCTAGTTATAAAGCGAGCCTTTCTAATCGGCTGAGACACTTTCAGTTGATTTTTTCTTGCTTTCGAGTTTTAAAAAAGATATACTT
This sequence comes from Streptococcus mitis, assembly GCF_047464945.1. Taxonomy (GTDB): domain Bacteria; phylum Bacillota; class Bacilli; order Lactobacillales; family Streptococcaceae; genus Streptococcus; species Streptococcus mitis_EA. The sequence goes on from NZ_JASHAX010000003.1 coordinate 230,964, forward strand.
TGAAAATAAAATAATTTAATACTCAATGAAAATCAAAGAGCAAACTAGGAAGCTAGCCGTAGACTGCTCAAAGCACTGCTTTGAGGTTGTAAATAAGACTGACGAAGTCAGCTCAAAACACTGTTTTGAGGTTGTGGATAGAACTGACGAAGTCAGTAACCATACCTACGGCAAGGCGAAGCTGACGTGGTTTGAATTTGATTTTCGAAGAGTATAAACTGCTTATAAAATAAAAAGGAGTCCCGATGGAACACATTATTTATCAGCTTGATGAGGACTTGGCAATCCTTACCTTGAATCGTCCTGAGGTCGCGAATGGTTTTCATATCCCTATGTGTGAGGAGATTTTAGAAGCTCTGACTTTGGCAGAAGAGGATCCGGCTGTGCATTTTGTCTTAATCAACGCGAATGGCAAAGTCTTCTCTGTTGGGGGAGATTTGGTTGAGATGAAGCGGGCGGTGGATGAGGATGATATTCCATCATTGACGAAAATCGCAGAATTAGTCAATACTATTTCCTATAAAATCAAGCAAATAGCCAAACCTGTCTTGATGGAGGTTGATGGGGCTGTTGCAGGTGCCGCAGCCAATATGGCTGTAGCAGCAGATTTCTGTTTGGCAACGGATAAGGCTAAATTTATCCAAGCCTTTGTTGGGGTTGGCTTGGCTCCTGATGCAGGGGGAATTCATCTCTTGAGTCGAAGTATTGGTGTGTCGCGTGCTGCTCAATTAGCTATGACAGGAGAGGCTTTGAACGCAGAAAAAGCTTTAGAATGGGGGTTGGTTTATCGCGTCTGTGAAGCTGATAAGTTAGAAAAAACCAGAGAACAGCTTCTTAAAAAATTGAGACGCGGGTCAGCTAATTCCTATGCTGCTATTAAGAAGTTGGTTTGGGAGAGTCAATTTAAAGATTGGCAGAGTTACGCTACTTTAGAACTGAACTTACAGGAATCACTAGCGAAAACAGAGGATTTCAAAGAGGGAGTTCGGGCTCATTCGGAGAGAAGAAGACCTAAATTTACTGGAAAATAAAAAAATACTTGCACTGTTCTTTGAAGTTTGATATAATTTTTCTGTCAAATGTTTTGATTGTGAAAGTTTTTTGAAAAGGAGGGAAAAGAGATTGGACTACCAACGAATTAATGAATATTTAACATCTATATTTAACAATGTCCTCGTTATTGAGGAAGTTAGCTTGAGGGGTAGTCGTTTCAAGGATATCTCCATCAAAGAAGTCCATACAATCGATGTAATTGGAAAATTCCCAGATGTGACGCCAAGTCAAGTGTCGAAAGAGTTGATGGTGACTCTTGGGACGGTTACGACGAGTCTGAATAATCTTGAACGAAAGGGTTACATTGAACGCATTCGCTCAGAGCAGGATCGTCGTGTGGTGCATCTGCATTTGACAAAGAAGGGGCGCTTGGTTCATAGACTACATAAACGCTTCCACAAGGCCATGGTTGAAAAAATCATTGATGGTATGAGTAAGGAAGAAATTGATGTTATGAGCAAAGGGTTGACCAATCTTTATCAATTTTTGGAGGATTTGAGATAATGGCTTTTGCAAAAATAAGCCAGGTTGCTCATTATGTGCCAGAGCAAGTGGTTACAAATCATGATTTGGCTCAGATTATGGATACCAATGATGAGTGGATTTCAAGTCGGACGGGAATACGACAAAGGCATATTTCAAGAACAGAATCTACTAGTGATTTGGCTACAGAGGTTGCTAAGAAATTGATTGCAAAAGCTGGAATCACAGGAGAAGAGCTGGATTTTATCATCCTAGCTACTATTACTCCAGATTCGATGATGCCCTCTACAGCTGCTCGTGTCCAAGCCAATATTGGTGCTAATAAGGCCTTTGCTTTTGACCTAACAGCGGCTTGCAGTGGATTTGTATTTTCCTTATCAACTGCTGAAAAGTTTATCGCTTCTGGTCGCTTTCAAAAAGGCTTGGTGATTGGTAGTGAAACCCTCTCTAAAGCAGTCGATTGGTCAGACCGATCAACAGCTGTATTGTTTGGAGATGGTGCTGGTGGAGTCTTGCTAGAAGCTAGCGAGAAAGAGCATTTTTTGGCTGAGAGTCTCAATAGTGATGGGAGTCGTAGCGAGTGTCTGACCTATGGACATTCAGGCTTGCATTCTCCATTTTCAGATCAAGAAAATGCAGATTCATTTTTGAAGATGGATGGGCGCGCAGTCTTTGATTTTGCTATTCGGGATGTAGCCAAGTCTATCAAACAGACTATTGATGAATCTCCTATAGAGGCGACAGACTTGGATTATCTGCTACTTCATCAGGCTAATGACCGTATTTTGGATAAGATGGCTAGAAAAATCGGTGTCGATCGAGACAAGCTTCCAGCCAATATGATGGAATATGGCAATACCAGTGCAGCAAGTATCCCGATTTTACTTTCAGAGTGTGTAGAACAAGGTCTCATCCCTTTAGATGGTAGCCAAACTGTTTTGCTATCAGGCTTCGGTGGAGGCTTGACCTGGGGCACGCTCATTCTAACAATTTAGGTAATCATGTGGTGAACACATTGTTATAAAAAACTATTTATTTTAAAGGAGTCCTATCATGGCAGTATTTGAAAAAGTACAAGAAATTATCGTTGAAGAACTTGGAAAAGACGCATCAGAAGTAACACTTGAATCAACTTTTGATGATTTGGACGCAGATTCATTGGACTTGTTCCAAGTAATCTCAGAAATCGAAGATGCTTTTGATATCCAAATCGAAGCAGAAGATGACCTGAAAACAGTTGGTGACTTGGTTGCCTACGTTGAAGAGCAAACAAAATAATACTCAATGAAAATCAAAGAGCAAACTAGGAAGCTAGCCGCAGGCTGTACTTGAGTACGGCAAGGTGACGCTGACGTGGTTTGAATTTGATTTTCGAAGAGTATAAGCAGAATATAAGATAGAAGGAGTAGGGAAACCCGCTCCCTCTTGTTTAGGCAATAGTTTGATTTTCAAATTATGACAGTATCGAACTATTACGTAAGCAAGAAACGATGGAGGCACTATGAAAACGCGTATTACAGAATTATTGAACATTGATTATCCTATTTTTCAAGGAGGAATGGCTCGGGTCGCTGATGGTGATTTGGCAGGGGCTGTTTCCAAGGCTGGAGGACTAGGGATTATCGGTGGGGGGAATGCCCCGAAAGAAGTTGTCAAGGCAAATATTGACAAGATCAAATCGTTAACGGATAAACCCTTTGGTGTCAACATCATGCTCTTGTCTCCCTTTGTGGAAGATATTGTAGATCTCGTTATCGAGGAAGGTGTTAAGGTAGTGACAACAGGCGCAGGAAATCCTGGCAAATACATGGAACGCTTCCATGAAGCTGGGATCACAGTCATTCCTGTTGTACCAAGTGTTGCCCTAGCTAAACGCATGGAAAAAATCGGTGCGGATGCTGTTATTGCAGAAGGAATGGAAGCTGGGGGACATATCGGTAAATTAACTACCATGACCTTGGTGCGTCAGGTTGCTGCCGCTGTATCTATTCCTGTTATTGCTGCAGGAGGAATTGCGGATGGTGAAGGTGCTGCAGCTGGATTTATGCTAGGTGCAGAGGCTGTTCAGGTTGGAACGCGTTTTGTCGTTGCCAAAGAATCTAATGCCCATCCAAATTATAAGGCGAAAATTTTAAAAGCTAGAGATATTGATACTACGATTTCAGCTCAACACTTTGGGCATGCAGTTCGAGCTATTAAAAACCAATTGACTCGTGATTTTGAAAAAGCTGAGAAAGATGCCTTTAAACAAGAAAATCCTGATTTGGAAATTTTTGAACAAATGGGAGCGGGTGCTCTAGCTAAAGCGGTTGTTCACGGAGATGTGGATGGCGGATCTGTCATGGCAGGTCAGATTGCAGGGCTTGTTTCCAAAGAAGAAACAGCTGAAGAAATCCTAAAAGATTTGTATTACGGAGCAGCTAAGAAAATTCAAGAAGAAGCCTCTCGTTGGGCAGGAGTTGTAAGAAATGACTAAAACGGCCTTTTTATTTGCTGGTCAAGGTGCCCAGTATCTAGGTATGGGACGGGATCTCTATGATCACTACCCTATTGTCAAAGAGACGATTGATCAAGCGAGTCAGGTACTTGGTTATGATTTACGTCATCTCATTGATACGGAGGAAGAAAAACTCAATCAGACCCGCTATACGCAACCAGCTATTTTAGCAACTTCAGTTGCTATTTACCGATTATTGCAAGAAAAGGGCTATCAGCCAGACATGGTTGCTGGTTTGTCCCTTGGAGAATACTCTGCCTTGGTAGCCAGCGGTGCCTTGGATTTTGAAGAAGCGGTTGCTTTGGTAGCTATGCGTGGCGTCTATATGGAAGAAGCGGCTCCTGCTGGCTCTGGCAAGATGGTGGCAGTTCTTAATACACCAGTAGAGGACATTGAGGAAGCCTGTCAAAAAGCTTCTGAACTTGGAGTGGTTACTCCAGCCAACTATAATACACCTGCACAAATCGTGATTGGTGGAGAAGTGGTTGCAGTCGATCGAGCTGTTGAACTCTTGCAGGAAGCAGGAGCTAAACGCTTGATTCCTCTCAAGGTGTCAGGACCTTTTCATACCGCTCTCCTTGAGCCTGCTAGCCAGAAACTAGCTGAAACTCTAGCTCAAGTAAGTTTTTCAGATTTCACTTGTCCCCTAGTCGGCAATACAGAAGCAGCTGTTATGAAAAAAGAAGACATTGCTCAACTCTTGACGCGTCAGGTCAAGGAACCAGTTCGTTTCTATGAAAGTATTGCAGTTATGCAAGAAGCAGGCGTAACCAACTTTATCGAGATTGGACCGGGGAAAGTCTTGTCAGGCTTTGTCAAAAAAATTGATAAGACAGCTAAACTAGCCACTGTTGAAGATCAGACTAGTTTGGAAACTTTGCTAGAAAACAAGTAATCCCTTCTCCCATAAATACAAAAGGAAACAGGAGAAAAGAATGCAACTAAAAAATAAAAATATCTTTATTACAGGTTCGAGTCGTGGAATTGGTTTTGCCATTGCTCACAAGTTTGCTCAAGCAGGAGCCAACATTGTCTTAAACAGCCGTGGGGCAATTTCAGAGGACTTGCTATCCGAGTTTGCAGACTATGGTGTCAAGGTGGTTCCTATTTCAGGAGACGTGTCGGATTTTTCAGACGCTAAGCGTATGGTTGAGCAAGCTATTGCAGAGCTGGGTTCAGTAGATGTTTTGGTCAACAATGCAGGGATTACCCAAGATACCCTTATGCTCAAGATGACAGAAGCAGATTTTGAAAAAGTACTCAAGGTTAACTTGACTGGTGCCTTTAACATGACACAATCAGTCTTGAAACCGATGATGAAAGCCAGAGAAGGTGCTATCATTAATATGTCTAGTGTTGTTGGTTTGATGGGAAATATCGGTCAAGCTAACTATGCAGCTTCTAAGGCTGGTTTGATTGGTTTTACTAAGTCTGTGGCGCGTGAAGTGGCCAATCGCAATATCAGGGTTAATGCTATTGCTCCTGGAATGATTGAGTCCGATATGACAGCTGTTCTATCAGATAAGGTAAAAGATGCCATGCTGGCGCAAATTCCTATGAAAGAATTTGGGCAGGCAGAGCAGGTTGCAGATTTAACAGTATTTTTAGCAGGCCAAGATTATCTAACTGGTCAAGTGGTTGCCATTGATGGCGGCCTCAGTATGTAGCAGAAGCTAGAGGTAAAAAAGATGAAACTAAATCGTGTAGTAGTAACAGGTTATGGAGTGACATCTCCAATCGGAAATACACCAGAAGAATTTTGGAATAGTTTGACAACTGGAAAAATCGGAATTGGACCAATTACAAAATTTGATCATAGTGACTTTGATGTGCATAATGCAGCAGAAATCCAAGATTTTCCTTTTGATAAATACTTTGTTAAGAAAGATACCAATCGTTTCGATAACTATTCTTTGTATGCCTTGTACGCAGCCCAAGAAGCCGTTAATCATGCCAATTTAGATGTAGAGGCTATTGACAAGGATCGTTTTGGTGTTATCGTTGCCTCTGGTATTGGTGGAATCAAGGAAATTGAAGATCAAGTGCTTCGTCTCAATGAAAAAGGGCCAAAACGTGTGAAACCATTGACCCTTCCAAAAGCTTTGCCAAATATGGCTTCAGGAAATGTTGCTATGCGTTTTGGAGCAAACGGTGTTTGTAAATCCATCAATACTGCCTGCGCTTCATCAAATGACGCGATTGGGGATGCCTTCCGCTCAATTAAGTTTGGCTTCCAAGATGTTATGTTGGTAGGTGGTTCAGAAGCCTCTATCACACCTTTTGCTATTGCTGGTTTCCAAGCCCTAACAGCTCTCTCTACTACAGAGGATCCAAGTCGTGCTTCTATTCCATTTGATAAGGACCGTAATGGTTTTGTCATGGGTGAAGGTTCAGGGATGTTGGTTCTTGAAAGCCTTGAACACGCGGAAAAACGTGGGGCAACTATCCTTGCCGAAGTAGTTGGTTACGGAAATACCTGTGATGCCTACCACATGACCTCACCACATCCAGAAGGTCAGGGAGCTATCAAGGCCATCAAACTAGCCTTGGAAGAAGCTGAGATTTCTCCAGAGCAAGTAGCCTATGTCAATGCTCACGGAACGTCAACTCCTGCCAATGAAAAAGGAGAAAGTGGTGCGATAGTAGCTGTTCTTGGTAAGGAAGTACCTGTATCATCAACCAAGTCTTTCACAGGACATTTGCTGGGGGCTGCAGGCGCGGTAGAAGCTATCGTCACAATCGAAGCCATGCGTCATAACTTTGTACCAATGACAGCTGGAACAAGTGAAGTATCAGATTATATCGAAGCCAATGTCGTTTATGGACAAGGCTTGGAGCAAGAAATTCCATACGCTATTTCAAATACTTTTGGTTTTGGTGGCCACAATGCAGTTCTTGCTTTCAAACGTTGGGAGAATAAATAAGTATGAATTTAAACGATATTAAAGACTTGATGGCCCAATTTGACCAGTCAAGTTTGAGAGAATTTTCTTATAAAAATGGGACGGATGAGTTACAGTTTAGCAAGAATGAAGCGAGACTGGTATCTGAAGTTGCAGCTCAAGTCGCACCAGCGCCCGTTCTAACAACACCGAGTCCAGTAGCTCCTACATCTGCTTCAGCAGAGCCTGTAACAGAAGAAGTTCAAGCTCCAGCTGAAACAAGTGTGGCTGCTGAGGGAGATCTTGTAGAGAGCCCACTTGTTGGAGTGACTTACTTGGCTGCTGGTCCTGATAAACCTGCCTTCGTCACAGTTGGTGATAGTGTCAAAAAAGGTCAAACATTGGTGATCATCGAAGCTATGAAAGTCATGAATGAAATTCCAGCACCTAAGGATGGTGTGGTAACGGAAATTCTCGTTTCTAATGAAGAAATGGTTGAATTTGGTAAAGGATTGGTACGAATCAAATGATCGATATTCAAGGAATCAAAGAAGCCCTTCCCCACCGTTATCCTATGCTCCTAGTAGACCGTGTGTTGGAAGTGAGCGAGGACACCATTGTTGCCATCAAAAATGTGACCATTAACGAGCCCTTCTTTAATGGTCATTTCCCTCAATACCCAGTTATGCCAGGTGTTTTGATTATGGAAGCCTTGGCGCAAACAGCTGGTGTCTTGGAGTTGTCAAAACCTGAAAATAAGGGGAAACTGGTCTTTTACGCTGGTATGGACAAGATTAAGTTCAAGAAGCAAGTTGTACCAGGCGACCAATTAGTTATGACAGCGACTTTTGTAAAACGTCGTGGGACCATTGCCGTGGTTGAAGCAAAGGCTGAAGTGGATGGCAAGCTTGCAGCCAGTGGTACTCTTACCTTTGCAATAGGGAACTAAGGAGGTTCTCCATGTTTCGAAAAATTTTAATTGCCAATCGTGGTGAAATTGCGGTTCGTATTATCCGTGCGGCGCGTGAATTGGGGATTGCGACGGTGGCGGTTTATTCAACTGCTGATAAGGAAGCCCTTCATACGCTTTTGGCAGATGAAGCAGTTTGTATCGGTCCTGGCAAGGCAACAGAGTCTTATCTCAATATTAATGCGGTTCTATCAGCTGCAGTCTTGACTGAGGCAGAAGCCATTCACCCCGGTTTTGGATTTCTCAGTGAAAATTCCAAATTTGCAACCATGTGTGAAGAAGTGGGGATTAAGTTTATCGGCCCATCTGGTCATGTCATGGATATGATGGGAGACAAAATCAATGCGCGTGCTCAGATGATTAAAGCAGGCGTGCCTGTTATACCAGGTTCAGATGGAGAAGTGCATAATTCTGAAGAAGCCTTGATTGTTGCTGAAGAAATTGGCTATCCTGTTATGCTCAAGGCTTCAGCAGGTGGAGGTGGTAAAGGGATTCGTAAGGTTGAAAAACCAGAAGACCTCGTTTCCGCCTTTGAAACTGCCTCTAGCGAAGCCAAGGCTAATTATGGCAATGGTGCCATGTATATAGAACGGGTTATCTATCCAGCTCGTCACATCGAGGTTCAAATCCTAGGAGATGAGCATGGACATGTGATTCACTTGGGTGAACGGGATTGTTCTCTTCAACGGAATAATCAAAAGGTTTTGGAAGAAAGTCCTTCGATTGCAATCGGAAAAACGCTACGCCATGAAATTGGTGCTGCTGCTGTTCGAGCGGCAGAGTCTGTTGGCTATGAGAATGCAGGGACCATTGAGTTTCTGCTTGATGAATCCAGCGGTAAATTCTATTTTATGGAGATGAATACTCGTGTACAAGTAGAACATCCAGTAACAGAATTTGTTTCAGGTGTGGATATCGTTAAGGAACAAATTCGCATTGCGGCAGGTCAACCTCTGTCTGTTAAGCAAGAAGATATTGTTCTACGAGGTCATGCTATTGAATGTCGTATCAATGCTGAAAATCCAGCCTTCAACTTTGCTCCAAGTCCAGGTAAGATTACCAATCTCTATCTGCCAAGTGGAGGAGTTGGTTTGCGCGTAGATTCAGCAGTTTATCCAGGTTATACCATTCCCCCCTATTATGATAGTATGATTGCCAAAGTCATCGTTCATGGAGAGAATCGTTTTGATGCTTTGATGAAAATGCAGCGTGCCCTCTATGAACTAGAGATTGAGGGAGTGCAGACCAATGCGGATTTCCAGCTTGACCTCATTTCAGATCGCAATGTCATTGCTGGAGATTATGATACTTCCTTCTTGATGGAAACCTTTTTACCCAAGTATCAAGAAAAAGAATAAAATGACTTCAAGAGTTTAAATCGAAAAGGGGAATCAATGGCTCTATTTAGTAAAAAAGATAAGTATATTCGAATCAATCCCAATCGTTCGGTTAGGGAAAAACCTCAAGCCAAGCCAGAGGTTCCAGATGAATTATTCTCCCAGTGTCCGGGTTGTAAGCATACCATTTATCAGAAGGATCTGGGAAGTGAGCGTATCTGTCCACATTGTAGCTACACCTTTCGTATTTCTGCCCAAGAACGCTTGGCTTTGACGATTGATATGGGAACCTTCAAGGAATTGTTTACAGGGATTGAAAGCAAGGATCCCTTGCATTTCCCTGGTTATCAAAAGAAACTAGAAGCTATGCGTGAAAAAACAGGTCTGGATGAAGCCGTTGTGACAGGAACAGCTCTTATTAAAGGTCAGACTGTGGCTCTTGGGATTATGGATTCCAATTTTATCATGGCTTCTATGGGTACAGTTGTAGGTGAAAAAATCACTCGTTTGTTTGAGTATGCGACTGTCGAAAAATTGCCAGTTGTCCTCTTCACAGCTTCTGGTGGAGCCCGTATGCAGGAAGGAATCATGAGTCTCATGCAGATGGCCAAGATTTCTGCAGCAGTTAAACGCCATTCAAATGCTGGTCTCTTTTATCTGACCATTTTGACAGATCCAACGACAGGTGGTGTGACAGCTTCTTTCGCTATGGAAGGCGATATCATTCTGGCTGAACCACAGAGCTTGGTCGGTTTTGCTGGGCGTCGTGTGATTGAAAACACGGTTCGTGAAAGCTTGCCTGAGAATTTCCAAAAGGCAGAATTCCTATTGGAACATGGCTTTGTGGATGCTATTGTCAAAAGAAGAGACTTACCAGATACGATTGCTAGCCTAGTCAGATTGCATGGAGGGTGTCCTAGATGAATATTGCAAAAATAGTCAGAGAAGCGCGTGAGCAGAGTCGCTTGACAACCTTGGACTTTGCGACAGGCATTTTTGATGACTTTATCCAATTACACGGTGACCGTTCTTTTCGTGACGATGGTGCAGTTGTTGGTGGTATCGGCTGGCTTGGAGATCAATCTGTAACAGTGGTTGGTATCCAAAAAGGCAAGAGTTTACAAGATAACCTCAAGCGGAATTTTGGTCAACCGCATCCAGAAGGCTACCGTAAGGCCCTTCGTTTGATGAAACAGGCTGAAAAGTTTGGTCGTCCAGTTGTGACCTTTATCAATACTGCAGGTGCTTATCCTGGTGTCGGAGCGGAAGAACGTGGACAGGGAGAAGCTATTGCTCGCAATCTCATGGAAATGAGTGACCTGAAAGTTCCGATTATCGCCATCATTATAGGTGAAGGTGGTTCAGGTGGGGCTCTGGCTCTAGCAGTCGCAGACCGTGTTTGGATGCTGGAAAATTCTATCTATGCCATTCTCAGCCCAGAAGGTTTTGCTTCCATTCTATGGAAGGACGGAACTCGTGCCATGGAAGCAGCAGAGTTGATGAAAATCACTTCGCATGAACTGTTAGAAATGGACGTGGTGGATAAAGTGATTTCTGAAGCAGGACTTTCTAGTAAAGAACTGATTAAGAATGTAAAAAAAGAACTCCAAGATGAGCTAGCTCTACTTTCACAAAAACCGCTAGAAGAGTTGTTGGAAGAACGTTACCAACGATTTAGAAAATACTAATATAAAAACTAGAACTGACTGCCAGTTCTAGTTTTTATGTGCTTCTTATACTCAATGAAAATCAAAGAGCAAACTAGGAAACTAGCCGCAGGTTGCTCAAAGCACTGCTTTGAGGTTGTGGATAGAACTGACGAAGTTAGCTCAAAATACTGTTTTGAGGTTGCAGATGTAAGCTGACGTGGTTTGAAGAGATTTTCGAAGAGTATTACTCTGTGCAGAGGGGAAAGTCAAAAAGTGCTTGGAAGACCAAACACCTTTTCGATTATTCATTTTCTTCAGTTACAAATTGACTAAGCAGTCCATTGATAAAACGGGCTGATTTTTGATCTGAAAAATTCTTAGCAAGTTCAATAGCTTCATTGACTGCTACCAGCTGAGGTGTATCAAATGATGTGATTTCAAAGATTCCCAAGCGTAGTAAGTTTTTTTCGACCAAAGTCAAACGTTCAACTGTCCAGCCTGACTTGAGGTGCTGGTTGATTTGTGTATCCAACTCGTCTTTCTGAGCTTGAACACCAGAAACCAAGTTTAGAAGAAAGGCAGGGATTTGCACATCTGCATCTTCACGGTCATGTGTGTAGGCAAAGTGACAAGCTGTTTCCATATCTGTACCGAATTCAAGGCTCATAAGAGCTTGAAAAGCGCATCTACGAAGTTCGCGTCTAGATTCTAATAATGGACTAGTCATTGAGGAAGTCCTCGTTAAATAGATCTTTCAACTCAGGTTTTGGTGTTTTATCTGGAACGATTCCTGTAACATGGATATTGACAGCAGAAAGTTCCACATCAGCCATATCATGGACAGCATCTTTGACCGCTTTTTGAATAGCAAGAGCAACTTTTGGTACTTTCACACCGTACTCAAGATAGAGGTAGATGTCAGCAGTTAGTTCTTCGTTGCTTTCTTTTAAGTAGACGCCACGACCAAGAGAGAGTTTTGATAGGGTATCAGATACGGATTTATTTGAAAATGAGTGGACACCATCAACTTTAGCAGTTGCGATGGCAATGATTTTTTCAAGTACACGTGGAGCGATAACGATTTCGCCAAATTGTTCTTCAATTCCCATAGAATGACCTCTTTCTAGAGATTAGGCACGAGAAACGTAAGTTCCTTCTGCAGTGTTGATGATCAATTTTTGTCCAGCTTCGATGAAGTCAGGAACGTTGACAACAAGTCCAGTTTCCATAGTTGCTGGTTTACCAGAACCTGTAACAGTAGCACCCTTGATAGATGGTTGTGTTTCAGCAACTGTCAATTCAACAGTAGTTGGTACAGTTACACCGATTACTTCAGTTCCGTAGAATTGGATTTTCACATCAGAGTTTTCAAGGATGTAAAGCAATTCATTTTCAACGTTTACGACTGGGATTTCGTATTGGTCGTAAGTTTCAGTGTTCATGAAGTAGGCAGTTTCATCCATTTTGTACAAGTATTGAGCTGGAACAGTTTCAATAATAGCTTGTTCGAATTTTTCTTCTGGACGGTAGCTTGTATCAAATGTAGAACCAGTACGGACATCACGCAATTTCATACGCATGATCGTGTTTCCTTTACCTGGTTTGTGGTGGCTAGCTTCCAAAACGCGGATCAATTTTCCGTCTGCAGTTTCAAATGTCATACCAGCTTTCAATTTGCTTGCTTCAATCATGTTTTTACCTCTTTAATAAATATTATTACTCTTCATTTTACCATAAAATGTTCTGGAAATAAAGCCAAAATAGTTATTGGGAGATGGTAGGGGAGAAAAAACCAACCTCAGGGCTGGTTTCTTTTACATATTAATCTTCTTTCAACTTCGCCAATTCTTGGGCAAGTAGTTTAAGGGCGACTTGTGGGTTGGCTTGGCCTTTGGTTGCTTTCATAAGGAAACCTGTGAAGGCCTTGTCTGCGTTACGTTTACCTGACTTGAAGTCGGCAACTGCGGCTTCGTTATCCGCAAAGACTTGATGAATGATTGGAATCAAGACATCTGGATCTGAGATTTGAACCATGCCTGCTTTTTCAACGTATTCACGCGCGCCTCCACCATTTTTAGCTAGGTGGACAAAGACTTTCTTGGCAATCTTAGAAGAGATCGTACCGTCTTCGATGATGGCAATCATTTCAACCAAGTTTTCTGGTGTCAATTTGATTTGTTCAAGTGTCTTGCCTTCTGCGTTCAAGAACTGAGCGACTTCCCCTTGGAGCCAGTTAGAGACTTGTTTGGCGTCGCCACCTAGGGCAACAGCTTTTTCAAAGAAGTCAGAAGTGACTTTATTTGCAGTCAACTGGCTAGCATCGTAGTCTGACAAGCCAAGGTCAGATACATAACGCGCACGGCGTTCTTTTGGAAACTCTGGTAATTCTGTCCGCATTTCCTCAATCCACTCGTCTGAGATTTCAAAGAGAGGTAGGTCTGGTTCTGGGAAGTAGCGGTAGTCTGCAGCCCCTTCTTTGACACGCATGAGGATGGTTGCTTTGTTAGCTTCATCATAACGGCGTGTTTCTTGGCGGATTTGACCACCTGAGCGAAGGATTTCAGCCTGACGTTGGACTTCGTATTCAAGCCCCTTGCGAACATTTGAGAAGGAGTTGAGGTTCTTCAACTCTGTCTTGGTACCGAATTTCTCTTGACCATACGGACGAAGAGAGATATTGGCATCCACACGCATAGAACCTTCTTCCATCTTAACGTCAGAAATACCAGCGTACTGGATAACTTCCTTGAGGGCAGTTAGGTAAGCATAGGCTTCTTCTGGTGAACGCATATCGGCTTCAGATACAATCTCGATCAAAGGCACACCTTGGCGGTTGAGGTCAACGTAAGAGTAGCCGTCTGTACCGTGGGTGTTTTTACCAGCGTCTTCTTCTAGGTGGGCACGTTCGATACCGATTTTCTTAGTCGTACCGTCTTCTAGCTCGACTTCAATCCAGCCGTTGTAACCGATTGGCTCATCAAACTGAGAAATTTGGTAGGCTTTAGGATTATCAGGGTAGAAGTAGTTCTTGCGGTCAAAGTGCATCTTTTTGTGGATGTCCATATTGAGGGCAAGAGCAGCCTTGATACCGGCATCGACAACACCTTTATTGAGAACCGGAAGTACTCCTGGGAAAGACCAGTCAATCACGTTAGTATTGGCATTTTGGTCATTTCCGAAGTGGGCAGAAGTAGGTGAGAAGATTTTTGAATTGGTGTTGAGCTCTACGTGGACTTCAAGTCCAATGACTGTTTCAAAGTTCATTAGTTGTCACCTCCAAAAATCACGGGTTGTTGTTTGTGGTAGTCTGTTGTTGCTTCAAAAGCAGCAGCAGCTTGGTAAATGGTTTCCTCAGAGTACTTAGGACCGATCAATTGGAGTCCGACAGGGAGCCCTTGAGAGAATCCAGCTGGAATCGAAATTCCTGGTAGACCAGCTAAGTTGACTGGGATGGTCAAGAGGTCAGCCAAGTACATGGCAACTGGGTCATGGTTGAGTGAATCCAAGTCATAGGCAACACTAGGAGCAGTTGGGCCCAAAATCAAGTCGTAATCCGCGAAGACTTTTTCGAAATCTTGAATGATGAGGGTACGAACCTGACCAGCTTTCTTGTAGTAGGCATCGTAGTAACCTGATGAAAGGCTGAATGTACCAAGCATGATACGACGCTTCACTTCTTCACCAAAACCTTGGCTTCGGCTGTTTACATAGATTTCATCAAGGTTAGTCGCATCCTCTGCGCGGTAGCCGTAACGGATACCGTCAAAGCGTTGCAAGTTTGATGAAGCTTCTGATGAAGCGATGATGTAGTAGACTGCCACACCGTATTTAGAGTGAGGAAGGCTGACTTCTTCAACGATAGCACCAAGTTTTTCAAAGTGTTTAGCAGCGTTCAGAATGGTTTCCTTAACCTCTGGGTCAATCCCTTCGCCAAGGTATTCCTTAGGCAAAGCGATTTTCATACCCTTGATGTCTTGACCGATTTTTGAAGTAAAGTCGGCAATGCGGACAGGAGCAGAAGTAGAGTCTTTGGCATCTTCGCTGGCAATAGCGTTGAGCAAGAGAGCATTTTCCTTAACAGTAGGAGCAAAAGGTCCAATCTGGTCTAATGAACTACCAAAGGCAATGAGACCGAAACGTGAAACTGTTCCGTAGGTTGGTTTGAGACCAACAATCCCATTGAAGGCAGCAGGTTGGCGGATAGAGCCCCCCGTATCAGAACCAAGTGACAAGCGAACTTGTCCTGAGGCTACAGCTGCGGCAGAACCACTTGATGAACCACCAGGAACCTTGTTTTGATCCCAAGCGTTTTTAGTCGCACCATAGTGTGAAGTTTCACCTGAACCACCCATGGCAAATTCGTCCATGTTGGTTTTCCCAACAACAATCATGCCCTTGGCTTTTGCATTGGCAACGGCTGTTGCATCAAAAATTGGCTCATAGTTGTAGAGCATTTTTGAGGCTGCAGTTGTGAGAATACCGTCTGTAGAGATGTTATCCTTAACAGCCAATGGAATTCCTGAAAGGACATTATCAGCATCGATTCCAGCTTTATCAATGGCTTTAGCTTGAGCAAGAGCTTGGTCTTCAGCGATGGTAACAAAAGCGTTAATAGCTGTCTCGCGAGACTTGATATCTTCAAGCGTAGCTTGTGCCAATTCTGTTGCAGAAATTTCCTTAGAAACAAGGAGATTGTGCAAGTCTTCAATGGTTTTATTGTTAAAAGTCATTAGGCATCTCCTCCATCGTCTAGGATAGCTGGTACCTTGATATAATAGTTATCTTTTTCAGGTACGTTTTTAAACAAGCGATCACGGTTTGTTCCTTCTTCGGCCACATCAGGGCGGAGTACAGTCTTGCGGTCAGCCATAGTTGTAGTTGGTGCGACACCAGTTGTGTCAACTTCGCCCAGCAATTCAACCATGTCAACAATCTTGGACAAGGTAGTCGCAAAGGCAGCAGTTTCTTCTTCAGAGAATCTTAATTTTGAAAGATTGGCAACGTGTGTTACCTCTTCTTGCGTAATTTTCATCTTGCATCCTTTCGTGAAATGATGATTTTTAGTCTGTTCTATTTTACCATATTTTCCTATAAATAAGGGAGGGGGAGCTGAAAAGAAATAGAAATTGAAAAAAATGCTAAAATCCGATATAATGTAGTGTTGAAAGGAATGGTAAAATCCAATGTAGAAATCATTCTTAGCTATTGAAACAAGAAAAATAGAGAATCAAAGAAAGAGAACTTATGAATATTCAAGAAGAAATTAAGAAACGTCGTACCTTTGCCATCATCTCCCACCCGGACGCGGGGAAAACTACTATTACTGAGCAATTGCTCTACTTTGGGGGCGAGATTCGTGAGGCTGGTACCGTAAAAGGAAAGAAAACAGGGACTTTTGCCAAGTCTGACTGGATGGATATCGAGAAGCAACGTGGGATTTCGGTGACTTCATCTGTTATGCAGTTTGACTACGATGGTAAGCGCGTCAATATCCTCGACACACCAGGGCACGAGGACTTCTCAGAAGATACCTATCGTACCTTGATGGCGGTGGATGCTGCGGTCATGGTCGTGGACTCTGCCAAAGGTATCGAGGCCCAAACCAAGAAATTGTTTGAGGTTGTGAAACACCGTGGTATTCCAGTCTTTACCTTTATGAACAAGCTAGACCGTGATGGTCGTGAGCCGCTGGACCTCTTGCAAGAATTGGAAGAAGTCTTGGGTATTGCTAGCTATCCGATGAACTGGCCAATCGGGATGGGGAAAGCCTTTGAAGGGCTCTATGACCTCTATAACCAACGCTTGGAACTTTACAAGGGTGATGAGCGTTTTGCTAGTCTTGAAGATGGAGACGAGCTTTTTGGTAGCAATCCTTTCTATGAGCAAGTCAAGGATGATATTGAACTTTTAAATGAAGCTGGGAACGAGTTTTCAGAGGAAGCTATTCTGGCTGGAGAATTGACACCTGTCTTCTTTGGTTCGGCTCTTACTAACTTTGGTGTTCAGACCTTCCTTGAAACCTTCCTCAAGTTTGCTCCAGAACCACATGGGCACAAGAAAATAGATGGCGAAATTGTGGATCCTTATGACAAGGATTTCTCAGGATTTGTCTTTAAAATCCAAGCCAACATGGACCCTCGTCACCGTGACCGTATTGCCTTTGTCCGTATCGTATCGGGTGAATTTGAGCGTGGCATGAGTGTCAACCTACCTCGTACTGGTAAAGGGGCTAAACTTTCGAATGTGACTCAGTTTATGGCGGAAAGTCGTGAAAATGTGACTAATGCTGTAGCAGGAGATATCATCGGGGTTTACGATACCGGTACTTATCAAGTTGGAGATACCTTGACAGTTGGGAAAAATAAATTTGAATTTGAACCCCTGCCAACCTTTACACCTGAAATTTTCATGAAAGTATCTGCTAAGAATGTCATGAAGCAAAAATCCTTCCATAAAGGAATCGAGCAATTGGTGCAAGAAGGAGCCATTCAGCTTTATAAGAATTACCAAACAGGCGAGTATATGCTGGGTGCTGTTGGTCAACTCCAGTTTGAAGTCTTTAAGCACCGTATGGAAGGCGAGTACAATGCGGAAGTGGTCATGAGCCCAATGGGTAAAAAGACCGTTCGTTGGATCAAGCCTGAAGACTTGGATGAACGGATGTCATCAAGCCGAAATATCTTGGCTAAAGATCGTTTTGACCAGCCAGTCTTCCTCTTTGAAAATGACTTTGCCCTCCGCTGGTTTGCGGATAAGTATCCAGATGTAGAGTTGGAGGAGAAGATGTAACTCAGTACCAACAATTGGAACTAAAGTTCCTAATTGTTGGACGCTAGCCGCTATTTCGCGGTCTAGCTAACTGCTTTGCTAACTACGTTTGGCAAATGAAATCGATTTATAAAACTCAGTGTCGTAATCTAATAATAGGTAACCGCTATGGCGGTCTACCTAAACGCTTCACTAGGAAAAATCCACGAATATTATCGATTGGTGGATTTTTCCGTCGTAATGGAAAGGAAGCGAACTAGCTAACTGCTTTACTAACTACGTTTTGTAAATGGAATCGATTTGCCAAACTCCGTGTCGTGGTGTAACAATCGGTTTACCTAAACGCTTCACTAGGCAAATTCCACGAATGGTATCGATTCGTAAAACTCAGCGTCGTAATCTAACAATCGCTAACCTTTATGTTGGTTGATCTAAATATTCTGATAAGAGAAGTCCAGGAATGCTATATTCATGGGCTTTTTCCTTGTGGTATTGTGGGCTTTTTTGTAAGAGTTAGTAGGTCGAGCTATTTGCATTACTAAAGTGCAACCTTTTTGGTTCTCAGCTTGCTCAAGAAATATCGTAGTTAAACTATATACTTTATACTTTGAAATTTACTATCTCTTAATTCTAATGAAAACAGCGAAGAGTTCCTTGAATAACATACAATATATATGGCTATGCGAAGGAAAATGATGCTCTTTTTAATTTTGGATAAGTATGACGTATTCATCGGTAAAAATAATGGATTTTTCTTTTTTATAGACCAGTCAATAAGGGATTCAGTTATCTAGTATATTAATTTTGTTTATCAATGAAGAATTCATACAAAACAAATCAGAAAATGCTTTTTTTTTTTAGCAAGAATACTAAAAAATAAGTTGACTTAACATAGTGATTTGTGTATAATAGGAAACGATTGCATTAAGATAACTACTATAGTACTTTTTTTGGAGGAAAAAAATAAATGTTTTTCAGACGTCAAAAGGGTCAATATCGCGAAACTGATCGTGTGACTCGATACAAACTGGTAAAATCCGGTAAGCATTGGTTGAGAGCCTCAACCTCTCTTTTTGGCTTATTCAAGGTTTTACGTGGTGGTGTGGATACTACTCAGGTTATGACCGAAGTAGTAGAAAACCAAACTAATCAAACGATTACAGGTCTTGATATTATAAGAGGTATTGCAGCAACAGGTGCCGTATTAGGCGGGACTGTTGCTACTCAGACAAAAGTTTTTGCAAACGAAGCGGTAGCCCTTGAAAAAACGTTAGATAGTTCAGATGCTTTAGCAACGCATGATACAGTTGTCCTTGGTACAACTGCAAAAGTGGATGCGGAGAATTCGGCAAGTCTGTCTCATTCAGTAAGCGAGAGTGTATCTAGCTCAGAATCAATATCCACTAGTCTATCAGCTAGCGCTAGCACTTCTGCTAGTATGTCAACAAGTGCCTCAGAAAGCGCGTCAACTTCGGCTAGCGTTTCAGCAAGTACTTCTGCAAGCTCTAGTCAGTCGATGGTGGCGTCAGGTAATAGTGCACTTTCTACTACTGCTTCTGAAACTTCTGGAAAAGCAGAGTCTGTGTCAAAAGAAAGTCAGTTGGCTAAAGAAGGGTTATCTGCCTCTAAGCTAGGTGCTCCTGTATTGGAATCAGCTAAATTGGAAAAAGGTTTGCTTGATACGAATGCAGAAATAAGTAGTTTGGCAGGAGTGACTGCTGGTGCCATAGCAACATCGGAAGTTTCAGCTAAACAACAGGATGAAAATCGTAAGAAGTTAACCAAACTTTCAGCTGAAATGGGTGAGTACCTAGCAAAAGCGGTCGGTTTACCTAATAGTGATGCAGCTATAGCGAAAGTGAATGCTGCGGTGACTGCTATCGAGACAGCTCTTGCTAATCCTAAGGCAGATTTGACCGAAACTGTAAAACTAGCGACCTCTGCTCGTAACTCGATTGCTAATGCTGTGTTGAGAGTCAATTCAGGTACGCGTGATGCACGAAATGGTCAACGTATGGGCAATGGGGCACATCCTAGAGCTTTGCCTACTTCGTTAATCACGAACACGTTTGCTAGCAATAGAACATCGGCTTCGCTTGAATCAGGTCAGTATAATAAGAATACACATGAAGTGATTTGGCGTATCAATATGCACTCAGATAATGCCTTGGATTATGCTGGTTTACTTGCCAATGTAGATCCAAATACGACCATCACCCGTGTTACTTTTAATAATCAACCAATGGAGAAGCGCGGTGGTTCAGGGAATGAGTACATTTTCAATAAACGTCATGATTTAAATAGAAATTTAGAGGCAACGATTGAAGTTCATGCCACTGTAAATGAAAAATCAAGCAATGCCAGATTGGATGCCCGAGTTGCTACAAGTAGTCAACCATTTACAAGTACGAATGTTTCTGGTAATTACACGAATTTGATGACCTCTTATGTCCATACAGGTAGAGCAGGAAGTCAAAACGGTGCTGTGAGAAATCAGGGACGCGCAACAGATAATCCCCCTACAGTTGAATTGCCAAAATTACTTGAAGTTTTCAATGATGATTCTGTAAATATCAATATGGTATTTAGAGATGATAAGGCTTTGAGATTCTTTTATAAAGGAAATAATCCTATTATAACAGGTTTACAAGGAAAAAATTTCCCTGGACAAATCAACTTTGCGACTCTTAAACAAGATCCTAAAACAGGACTCAATACAGCCTATGTTTATGAACAAAAGCAGTGGACAACCGAGATTTATGGTACGATTGGTCGGGACAATGGTTGGAAACCGATGACTCCTGGGGACTATAACATTGAGTATGGTGCTGATGATACTGCCGGACAAAAAACAATGACCACTATGACTGTTCGTATTCACGGATTTAATGAGCGTCAATCGCCTATAAGCGGTGCGACTGTCGCAGTTAATAATACGACAAATCTGAGTCAGGCGGAAAAAGATCAAGTATTGGCTAACTTTAAAGCAGCCAATGCAAACGTTCTCTCAAGTACAGACTACAAAAAAGGATCTGAAGAAGGTTCTATCAGTGTAGCTGATAATGGAGATGTTACCATTACTTATCGTGATGGAACCACGGATACAGTAACAAATAATGTTAAGTATGGTGTGGAGAAGACAACTGAGCACTTCTATGCAGTTAGCGACGAACCTTTATCTAAGATAAATCCAAGAAGTCTTGTGCGCACAGTTGGCGGAGCATCTGACTTCCCTAGTGGGACAACGTTTGCATGGAAACAAGGTCAAGCTCCTACAATGGAAGCGATGAAAGACGGCGTGAACCCTCGTACTGCGATCTTAACAGTAACTCACCCAGATAAAAAGACTACGGATTTAACATACAAGTACACAGTTTATCAAAAAATTGAGACTAAAACTAACAATGGAGTTCCAGGTAAGTTCTATGCCTTTAAAGCAGTGCCGGGAACGGATGTAACTGTTGGTGGTAGCTATGCTAATAATATCGGTGGATATTCAAGCTTCTATATAAATAATGATGCTAAGGTGTCGCCGAATCCTCTTCCTTCAGGGACTACATTTGCTTATGAATATCAACTGAATGATAATCGCTCAACACCTGTACGTAAACAAGATGGCTCTCCAGCCTTTAGTAGCGTGTGGCATACAACTGCAGATTCAGCTACAACCCACAGCACGACCTATAAAGCAATAGCAACTTATCCAAAAGGGCGACTTGGTGATGTAACAACTGCAAATCCTGCCCTCACAAGTACAGTGAGCTTTAATTATACAGTAGTTGATCCGGTAGCTAAGCAAGAGTATGTTACAACGGTTGGTAATACAACTCCGCTCAATGATATTATTTCCAATCCGAGCAATGCAGTTAAAAATTCTGACTCTAGTGTAGCAATTCCAACTGGCACAGATTATACTTGGGTATCTGCACCAGATGCTTCATCTCCGGGTATCTATAAGAAAGAAGTCAAAGTTACTTTACCACAAGGTTCAACGGATAAACCAAGAAATGCAACAAACGTTCCTGTAACTATCAAAGTTAGACCAAACCCACCACAAATCTCAACAGATCAGGTAACGAATACAGGTGGACTTCCAAATAAAGGAATTACCGTAACAGACGCTTTACCAGGCGCTACAGTTACTTTGACAATCAATGGTAAACAACTTCCATCTAAAACAGCAGATAGCAGTGGAAGAGTAACATTTACTGCAAATGAATTAGCAGACAGTAACGGCTTGCTTCCAACAGGAAATGTAACAGTTAAACAAAGCAAGGCATTTGATAATCCAGTAACAGGTCAAAAGGAAACGTTGACATCTGATGAAAGAACAGT